>JAZBOD010000343.1:0-7035 GCA_036350955.1 Desulforhopalus sp.
AGGGTGCAGTACTGATGCACGGGATGGTCGAAAAGAGGGGCTGGGGGCTATGGCTCACCCATGCCGGGTTGATTGCCGGGATCATCGTCATCTGCTACCCCCTGTATATTGCCCTGATTGCTTCAACCCTGACCCAGGCGGATCTGGTAACCCCGCCGATGCCGCTCCTCCCGGGCGGACATTTTCTTGAAAACTACCGGGAAGCGCTCTTTTCGGGAATGAGTGTGCCGGTGTGGAAAATGATGGCCAACTCCCTGATCATGGCCCTCGGGATCACCGTCGGCAAGATCATCATCTCCCTGGTCTCAGCCTACGCCATCGTCTATTTTCGCTTCCCGTTCCGCAGCTTTTTCTTCTGGATGATCTTTCTTACCCTGATGCTGCCGGTGGAGGTGCGGATAGTCCCCACCTATGAGGTGGTGGCGGGCCTCAACCTGCTCAACAGCTACAGCGGCCTGATTCTGCCCCTGGTGGCCTCGGCGACGGCCACCTTTCTGTTTCGGCAGCTGTTCATGACCATCCCCGACGAACTGGTCGAGGCGGCCCGGGTTGACGGTGCCGGGCCGGTACGGTTTTTTCTCGACATCCTTTTGCCCCTGTCGCGGACCAACATCGCTGCACTCTTTGTCATCCTGTTTATTTACGGCTGGAATCAGTACCTCTGGCCGCTGTTGATTACCACCGACCCGTCGATGAACACGATTGTCATGGGGATCAAGCAGATGCTCCCCACCGGTGACCAGACGGTGGAGTGGCCGGTGATCATGGCTACAGCCATTCTCGCCATGGTGCCTCCGGTGGCGGTGGTGATCAGCATGCGCAATCTCTTTGTCAAAGGTCTTATCGAAAGTGAGAAATAGTCCATGGCACGTGTCAGCCTGCAAGGAGTAAAAAAGGCCTACGGAAAAACCGTGGTCATTGACGATCTGAATCTTTCCATTGCTGATGGCGAGCTGATCGTCATCGTCGGCCCCTCCGGTTGCGGCAAATCGACGCTGCTGCGGATGGTCGCCGGCCTGGAGACCATCACCGCCGGGACGGTGACCATCGCCGACCGGGTGGTTAACCAGCTCGAACCACGGGAGCGGGATATCGCCATGGTCTTTCAGAACTATGCCCTCTATCCACACATGACGGTCTATGCCAATATGGCCTACAGCCTGAAGATCGCCGGCCGGCCTCGGCAGGAGATCGAAGAGCGGATCGAAAAGACCGCTCGACTGCTCGAATTGCAGCCCTTTCTCAAGAGAAAGCCGCAGCAGCTCTCCGGCGGGCAGCGGCAGCGGGTGGCGATGGGCCGGGCGATTGTCCGCAATCCGGCGGTGTTTCTCTTTGACGAGCCGCTCTCCAATCTTGATGCCCGGCTGCGGGTGCAGATGCGGATGGAGATCAAGACCCTGCAGCGCACCCTCGCCGCCACGCTGCTCTATGTCACCCATGACCAGGTGGAGGCGATGACCCTGGCCGACCGGATGGTGGTGATGAACGATGGCGTGGTGGAACAGGTTGGAACCCCTCTGGAGGTCTACCACAACCCGGCAACGACCTTTGTTGCCGGCTTCATCGGTTCACCACCAATGAATTTTCTCCGTTTGCAGGGCGAGCACTCGATCGCCGATCCAGAGAACCTGGAACAGAGCGGCGGCAAAGCCTTCCCGGCTGCGGCGGCGCTGGTCGGTATCCGCCCCGAGCACCTCCGTTGCTGTCCCCCGGGGAGGGGAATCTGTGATGCCAGGGTCGCCTTTTTTGAGGAACTGGGTGCAGAGACCCTTGTCCACCTTTGTTCCTCATCCGGCGACAAGCATATCCTCCGCCTGGAGAGCGCTGTTGCGCCGCCTGAGCTTGGTAGCGAGATCGGTTTGACTGCCGAGGAGCGTCACCGCTTCTTTTTTGACCAGGAAGGCCGGCGGCTCTAACTGGTTCCCTGCTGGCCATTTTCCTTTGCCGCCAAAAGCTGCGGTGATTGTTTTTCCGTTGGTTCCTGCTGCCCCGGATGTTGCCTGCCGGTGGCAAAGCCCGGTTGCCGCAGAAATCCTCGAAGAATTTTCTTCTGGCCTGGGAAGGGTGATATCCGTTACACTGCATGGACAATGGAAAACACGTTCTGGACTGCTCTTGCCACCAGTACCCTGGCGGCGCTGGTTACCTCGTCAGGGATCTATACGATCAGGCGCTATACTGCCTGGGGGGAGCGCAATACCACCTATTTCATCTGTTTTGCCGCCGGGGTGCTGATTTCCGCCAGCTTTTTACATATCATCCCGAAATCGTTTGCCATGACCCCGAACGGCCCGGCCTGGTTGTTGGCCGGATTTTTCGGGCTGCATCTGTTGAACCGCTTTCTCACCTCTTTTGTCTGTGAAAAGGACCCGAAGAAAAAGGACTACGCTCTGGGGATCGTGCCGATGTTCGGCATCGGTTTTCACTCCCTGATCGATGGATTCATCTACTCGATCACCTTCACGGTCAGTATTCTCACCGGCTTCCTGTCGACGGCAGGGATGGTTCTCCACGAGTTTCCTGAGGGTATCATCACCTACCTTCTCCTGGTCCGGAGCGGGTTCAGTGAACGTCATGCCATGTGGATAGCCTTTCTGGCCGCCGCCGTAACCACCCCATTGGGGATGGTCCTCTCCTACCCGCTGATCAGCCAGATAGACCAGCCCCGTCTCGGTTCGCTCCTTGCCCTTTCCGCCGGAGCCCTGGTCTATGTCGGGGCAACGCAGCTCCTCCCCCGGGCTGAACAGGAGCATAAAAAGTACAGCTTGGTTGCTCTGGCAGGAGGGGTCTGTGTCGCGATAATTATTGTTATATCAAAAGGATGAATCGGGAGAACCATGAACCAAACAGCTATTCAGGATCTTTATGCCGATGAACATGCACACTGTTTTGGCTGCGGGCGAAACAATCCGCATGGGCTGCAGCTGAAAAGTTACTGGGAAGGTGAGGAGTGTGTCTGCCGGCATACCCCGCAAAACTATTACAGCGGCGGGGTGCCGGGCTTTCTCTATGGGGGAATGATTGCCTCTTTGCTGGATTGCCACGCCGCTGCCACTGCGGCTGCGGCGATGGCCCGGCAAAAAGGGCAATTGATCGGCCGTTTTGTCACCGCAGCCCTGAAAGTTGATTTTGCCAAACCGACCCCTTTGGGCGTGGAACTGGAACTTCGCGCCAGGGTGAGCGAAATCAAAGGGCGCAAGGTGACAGTCGATCTGCAACTCCTCGCCGGGGCGACGCTTTGCGCCACCGCCAGCATCATCATGGTCCAGTTGGTTCCAAAACCCCAGGATCTGCCTGGCGGCGGCTGAAATTTAAGGAATGGATGGGACCGGAAAATGCCGCCATCTCTGATCGCGCTGAAGGTTGAGTAAAGATGGCTCTCCTGGCGAGCATTTCGGGTTGAGGGGAGCGCGGTTGTGCATAGCACAATTTCCCGGTTGACTGGAGTACTGATAACGGCTTTTTTGCTCGTCATGCTGCCTGGGGGAAAGGCCTTTGCCGATCAGCTCACGCTGACCGCTGGGACCGGGGAGAGCGCAGACGATTTGCCACGTTTCGGCAATTCTGTCTGGGAAGAGCTGGCCGTTGATGCCGATTATTATCAAAATCCTTACCGGGTTTCGCTGTTCACCTCGGCCAATGGCGAGGATGCTGAGCGCTTATGGTCCCAGACCAAATCGATAGTGCTCTATGGGCTGGGCACCGCCGGTGTCCTGGCCTTGATGCCGGAAGAGCTGACCAGCTGGCAAAAAAGTGACGAAAGCCTGGCGCAAAAATGGCTTGACCACGTCACCACCATGCCGGTCTGGGATAACGATGATCTGTGGCTGAACTATATCGGCCATCCCTATTTCGGTGGGGTTTTCTACATCACCGCCCGCAAAGCCGGCTACCGGCAGTGGGATTCGTTTATCTACTCTTTTTTGCTCTCCACGTTCTCCTGGGAGTACGGCCTTGAAGCCTTTGCCGAAGTCCCCTCCCTTCAGGATCTGGTGGTCACCCCTGTTCTCGGCTGGGTGTACGGGGAGTGGGCTTTTGTCACCGAAAGAAAAATATGGGCCAATGGCGGAACTGTCGGGGGGTCCGAATACCTTGGCAATATTGTCCTCTTTCTGCTCGATCCGGTTGATTCGATCGGCCGCAATATCAATGCCCTGCTCGGCCTTGATCTGATCAAGGCAGGAACAGGGTATGTGAGCGTTCAGGAGGGTGGTGATAAGGAGAGCGATCGGCAGCTCATTTTTACCGTAAAATATCTTTTCGGTCAGGATGCCGCCGAACGCCGTATCAGCAGAAAACGGCGGATCGCCGAACGGGAAATGGTCCAGACCCGCGACCCGGTCGATCAGGGCATTGTCGGTCTCGGTATGGGGGGAGGGTACGCGAGATTTGATGGCAAAAGGGGAATTGATGGCGATTTTTTTCAGGAATTTTTTCTCGGGCTCTCTTTTTCTCCTCGCTTTTCGGTTCGATTTTATTACCAATACCTTGACGCTGAGCAAAAGCGTTCTCTGCAGAAAATCGGTTACGAGAAATATGGTATAGAGAGCGAATTCTTCCTCAGCCCCACCGCCAAGGTCAGGCCCTTTTTCAGTCTTGGCATTGGCGAGGTAATATGGGAGACAGAGGTCAGAGATAAGGAATTTCAGGTCAATGGTACCGTTGGTTTCCACTGTAAAGTAAACGATAATTGGTCCCTGCAGGTCGCCGCCGGCAGCACGTACGGTACAGAAACCCGGCGGCGAGACTTTCAGTTTGGCCCGCGGATCGTCTACCGATTTGGCGCGGGTGAGGTGATAAAATAAATCCTGACACCGGACAACGGTGGTGTTGGCTGGAACCGAGCGTGTCCTGTCAATCAGTGAGGTGATAATGAAGCGCATATACCAGATACTCCTGGCTGTAGCTCTGGCAGTGGTCATTCTGCTGGTCTGCCTGCCCTGGCTGGCCTCAACAGATATGGTCCGTAACCGGGTCGTTGCCACGGTTAATGCTCAGCTGCCCGGAACCCTTGAGGTCGAGGAGTGGTCTTTGCACTGGCTGCAGGGCCTCTCGATCAAGGGAGTTTTCTATCAGGATTATGCTGGCAACCAGTTCCGGGTAGCCGATCTGCTGCTTGAAAAGGGGCTGCTCGATCTGGCAATGAACCGAAGGGATCTGGGCAGAATTGAGCTTACCCAGCCGATGGCGGTCATTACTCTGCCGGAGCCAAAAGAGGTGTCCCGGGACCCTACGGCCGAAGAGAGTCCGCCGGCCGCTGAAGGGCAATCCGGAGCCGTTCCGGGAATGAGCATGGAAGCAGAACAGGTCGTCCCGGCTGCTGCGTTGCCGCTTCCCGACTATCTGGCGACGCTGGTTGTCCGAGGGGGCAGCGTTGCCGTGGTCAAAAAGGATGGCAACAGCCGATGGCTGCTGCGTGACCTGAGTGCCGATCTGGCCTTGAACGGCGCAGGGGAGCCGATGAGCTATCAGATGAGATTCGGCTCCGGCGATGCCCAGGGGACCATGACGATCATAGGCGAAGCGCATCTCGGGACCGGCCCGAACCTGGTGACCGAAGAGGTGGTGCTGCAGGCGGAGGTGGCGATGGACGCACTCGACCTCGGTGCTCTTTCCATCCTGGCCGGAATGGCTGACGGGGTACAGATGGGCGGGACCCTTACCGGCAGTTTCTCGGTCAACGGCGGGTTGGTGGAAGGGCTCGGGCTTCATGGCAAACTTGAATTCGTCAATCTGCTGCTCGCCGGCAGCCCTCTGCAGGGTGACCGTCCCGAGCTTGGCAATATCTTCATCGAGATGGACGGAGTATTGTCCCGGGAGAAACTCTCTCTTTCCGGCCTGCGCATTGATTCGGCACTGACCAGTCTCTTCGCCTCCGGTGAAATTGGCGAGGAAGCCCAGGGGGAGTTTGCCGTCAAGGCACATGTCAATCTGGCTGAGGCTCTCTCCCAGTTCCCCAAGACCCTTGGGGTGCAGGAGGGTGTGATCCTCGAAGATGGGGCACTGAACATTTCCGGGACTGTTTCGCGGCAAGGGGCGATCTCCCTGGTGGCGGGACGGGCTGTCGTCGATAGCCTGCGGGGGATCAAGGATGGGCAACAACTTACCTGGGATATCCCGGTATCCATGGAGATAAAGGGAGCAGTGGGGGAAGATCTGCTGCGCCTGGACCGGTTACAGGTTGACTCATCGTTTCTTACCGCCCAGGGCAGTGGTGATCTGCAGCGAAGCGCTCTTCGGGTGCAGGCCGATCTCGGCACCGCCCTGCGCGAGATGCGCAAGTTCGTCAGGTTGGACAGGTGGGATGCCGGGGGTCAGCTCAGCCTCAATCTGCGGCTTGAACCCGGAGATCAAGGGAGCCGGGCCCTGCGCGGCGAGTTGGCCATTGCTGAAGCCAGCCTTTCCAGGGAAGGGCTTTCTCTCGTGCCACCCGGGACGGTGGCTATGAGCCTCTCCTGCCAGCTCCACCTGCCGGAAGAGAGCGAATCACTGACGGTAAAGGCAACTGAGCTCTCCTGGCAGACCTGGCTGGGCGAGGCAGAGGTGTCGATTGATCATCTGTTGCTGCCGGGCGCATCTTCAGCGGGCGATGCCAGGTTGCCGGTCGTTACCGGCCTTGACGGTTCGGTCCGCTTTGACCTGGCGTTGGCCGGCGAACTCCTGCAACGGCTGGAACTTCTCGATAGCGCTCTTCGTCTCGCCGGACAATCCCTTGTCCGGGCCAAGGCCTCCTTTGATGGCAATCGGCTCAACTTGCCCCAGACAGAAATGGAGATTGTCGGGTTGCAGGTACATTCCCCTGATTTCCCGCAGATTGCCGAAGAGAAAGTGGTGATCAGCCTGGCCGCCCAGGGAGATCGTGCCAGTGGAGAGGTGATTGTCGAGAAGCTGACTCTTGATTCGCAGCCTGTCAGTCTTCAGACCCAAGGCGACTACGTTGGCCGCGAGAGCGGCGGCGGTGAACTCAAGGTCGACGGCCGGTTAGCCTTGGACCTGGAGGCCCTCGGAGCCTATCTCAAAGAGTTGCTGGACAGA
>JAZBOD010000344.1:0-2778 GCA_036350955.1 Desulforhopalus sp.
GATCATACTGTAAAACAGTAATATATTGCCGAACACATTGATCCCGAAAATGGATTGGTGTTCGGAGCGGCTGTTCCAGGCCTGGAAAAATTGAAAGAACACCATGGTGGTGACCGCGACGGTGCGGGCATTTTCCAGTGAATTGCCTTCGTTAAGCGCCTCGGTATAGTTCCAGACTACGCCGGCGGAGATAACCAGCCCGACCAGAATGGTACGCTGCATCAGCAGACGGGAAAAGATAGATTCCTGCGGGTGACGGGGTCGGCGATTGACAATGCCTTTTTCCCCCGGTTCAAAGGCCAGCGAGACATCCTGCAGACCGTTGGTTACCAGATTTATCCACAGCAGCTGGGCGGGCAGATACGGGATCGGAAAACCGAGAATCAGGGTGATCATGATGGAGATTATGGCAGCAACGCCGGTCGGGATGAGAAAAAAAGTCACCTTGCGTAGATTGTCAAAGACGATCCGCCCTTCACGCACGGCGCTGAAGATGCTGGCAAAATTATCGTTGGCCAGCACCATATCCGAGGCTTCCTTCGCCACATCGGTTCCGGTAATGCCCATGGCGATGCCGATGTGGGCGGCCTTCAGAGCCGGAGCGTCATTGACCCCGTCACCGGTCATGGCGACGATTTCTCCATGCCTGATCAGCTGGCGGGTGATGCGCAGCTTGTGTTCCGGCGCCACGCGGGCATAAACCGATACCTCATTTACCCTGGCGAACAGTTCACCATCGTCCATGCCCTCCAGTTCACGGCCATTCAGCACCGCATCATCCGCTTCGATTATGCCCAGCGCAAGACCAATCGCCCGCGCGGTCACCGCATGATCGCCGGTGATCATCACCACCCGTATGCCGGCCCGTTTGCATCCGGCAATCGCCTCGATGACCTCGTCGCGGGGAGGATCGATCATCCCCTGCAAACCAGCCGGCGTCAATCCGCTCTCGGCATCATGGTGCGTCAGCTCTTCCTGCTTCGCCGGCACCTCTTTCCAGGCAAAGGCCAGCACCCGCATCCCCTCGCCGGCAAAATCGTTCGCGGTCTGCAGGGCAGTCTCCGCCTGCTACCGGTCGGCGATACACATCTCCATCACCCTCTCCGGTGCGCCCTTGACCAGGATCAGATTCCTGTCGCCGACCCGGTGCAGGGTGGCCATATAACCGCGCTCCGACTCGAACGGAACCAGGTCCAGCTGCGGGTAATTCTCTTTTTCCGTTTCGCATCCAAGGCCCCCTTTCTGTGCCGAAACAATCAAGGCACCCTCGGTAGGATCGCCATTGACATGGAAACGCCCTTCTTCCTCATAAACAGCCGATTCATTGCAGAGCAGGCCGATCCGCAGCAGCAGCTCAAGCTGCGGGTTCTCCCCGACAGAAACATGGAGGCCGTCTCGCTGCAGTTCACCTTTTGGTTCATAACCCGTGCCGCTCATTTCATAGACATGTTCCCCGTCAAACAGCCGGGTGACAGTCATTTCGTTGCGGGTCAGCGTGCCGGTCTTATCCGAACATATGACTGTTGTGCTGCCAAGGGTCTCTACCGCCGGCAGTTTTCGAATGATGGCATTGTTCCCGGCCATGCGGGCCACCCCCACCGCCATGGCAATGGTCACCACTATCGGCAACCCTTCCGGTATGGTGGCAACGGCTGCGGCAACCGCTACCATGAACATTTCCCTGACGCTGTTGCCAAGCAGTATGCCGACGACAAAAAGCGAGACAGAAGCACCCACTACCAGCAGGCCGATTGTTTTTGAAAACTCCTCAATTTTTTCCTTGATAGGCGCCTTGACCAGACCGATGTCCCTGACTTCATCGGCGATTTCGCCCAGCGCCGTAGCAGAGGCAGTGGCCGTAACCACGCCCTTGGCCCGACCGTTCACCACCGCCGTGCCCATGAAGGCCATATTAAGCTGATCGGCATGGATCAGGTTGTCCCCTTCGATGACCGCTGTCGTCTTCTCGACCGGCAGTGACTCACCGGTCAGCATGGCCTCATCGACCCGCAATTCATTGGTATGCAGCAGTCGCAGATCAGCCGGCACCCGTGTGCCGGAAGCGAGCAGGACAACATCGCCCGGCACCAGCTCGGCTCCAGATATCTCCTTTTCCATCCCTTCACGGATGACCCGTGCTTTGGCCACCAGAAGCCGTTTCAGCGCCCTGACACTCTCCTCGGCCTTGAACTCCTGGATATATCCGATGAGCGCATTGAGGAGCACCACCGCCAGAATTACGCCGGTGTCGATATACTCACGCAAGAACACGGTAACCGCTGCAGCAATCAGCAGAATATAGATCAGCGGACTGGTGAACTGGTGCAGCAGTATCACCAGTCTGCTGATTTTCGCCTCGTCGACCAGTCGGTTGGGCCCATACTGCGTTAGCCTTTTGGCCGCCTCACTCTCGGTCAGCCCTTGCTCGGAGGTGGACAAAGATTCTTTCGCCGCCTCGATGTTCATGCCGTACCATTGCATAGCCTGCCCTCCGTTGTCAGGGATTTTTTACCCCCCTCTAGGAACCTGCAGAAATCCATCGGGCAGCAGACTGGTCGCCTGCATGACCATATTGATGGCACGATGCTCGAGCCAGGTATCGGCTTCTCTGTTGGCCTGTTCGTGCCAAAATTGTTCAATCTGTTCGCCCACCGGCCGATAATCCATGAGCCTGTTGATACGTGCCTGGAGTGCACCACTCTCTGTAAATGCGCCGGCCTCCTTCTGTAGCAGCGCCTGCAGCCTGGCAACCGCATGCAGACCAATGGACAAACCGAA
>JAZBOD010000345.1:0-3280 GCA_036350955.1 Desulforhopalus sp.
CAAATGTTATGGCGGCGATATCTCCAGAAAGCGCAAACTGCTCGAAAAACAGAAGGCCGGAAAAAAGCGGATGAAAACTGTTGGTAATGTCGAAATACCCCAGACCGCCTTTCTTGCCGTGTTAAAATCTGAACAATAGCCCGTACTTTGGGCTTAGGGAGTTTCTCACCGAAAACCAGGCAGTTTGGCTTGATCAACAAAAGGCCAGTTATCGGAGAAAAACTCAAGGAGGGTCACCATGCCGAATCGTTCTTCTCTGCTTCTATTACTGGTTCTCTTCACCTTGAGCCTTGGCGGCTGCAGCGCAGTTCAGGTCAGCCATGACTTTGCCGTAGATTACCCCTTTACTGCCGGCGGCACTTATGCCTGGCAGGCTACCAGCACCTCACCGGTGGGCGAAGATCTCCTCGATGCCCGCTTTCGCCGGAGCATCGAGGAGCAGTTGCGCTACCGGGGCTTTCGCCCCTCAGCTACCCCGCAACTTCTGGTCGGGTATAGCTATACGGTCACCCCCCGGCTGCGGGAAGAGCCGCTCAGCACCGGTTTTGGTTTCGGCATCGGCCGGGATTACCGCTACAGCGGCATCGGCCTTGGTTACGGCACCACAGTCAGCCAGTACGATCAGGGGGTGCTGGTGGTGAGCATCTATGCCGCCGAAGATGGCCGCGAGGTGTGGCGGGGCACCGCGACCCGTGAGGTCACTACCCACGCCACCCCGCAGCAGCTCGACCAGCGGGTCGCTGAGATGGTCGAAAAGGTGCTCACCGCCTTTCCTCCCTCTGCCAACCGCTAGCCCGGCCTCTGCTGTTCATCCCTTGACCCACGAAAACCAGCTACCGGCGCCTTGCAGCACACTGTAGGGTGCGCGGTGCGCACCCTACAGTGTGCTGCAGTTGGCGATAAGGCCAGGCAGGCTGGGTAAATTGATTTTTTCATCAAAGAAATTGATATACGATCAAAAAATCCCCCTAATAGCTTGAATTTTCGACAAAGGCCTCCTATCATCCTGGTTAAAGGCGTATCCCCCCAGGGAGCAGAATCCCATCGCGGTAGACTCTTCCTGGCCAAGCGATGCTGAATCTTTGCCGGGAGAACTGGCCAATGCAGAACAAACCTGGAACGGGCAGCCAGGCCGCAAAAAAAAAGCCGGTAGAACCGACCCTGCACTTTCGTACCGAGCCGATGCGAATCGGTGAAGATCAGTCAGGAGATGAGATCATCGTCGCCGAGCTGGTGCCAGCCGGCCAGCTCCTCGCCAGTTTCCCGGGCTTTGCCGCCATCGCTGACCGGGGCTACAGCAAGGCCCCGCTGGAGGGGGGCGAGTACACCGAGTGGGGAGAAGACCAGGAGTCGCTTATTGCCGCGGTTCCCGGTTACCCCAAGATCCGCAAGATCCGCCGCCCCGAGGTTACCGGCTGGATCACCGTGGTCGCCATCGAACCGCTGCTGCTGATTGCCCCCGATAAAATGGTCGCCAGCCTGGTTATCCACCCTCCTCTGGAAGAGGGCCACAGTCTGCGTGACGAGAACCTTGAGGAGCTGCTCGCTGGACAGAACATTGTCTTCGGGGTCAATGAGGATGCGCTGGCTGAGGCCAGGCAGATCATTGCCGCCGGTGAGCGTGAGTTTAACCGGATCGTCGTCGCCTCTGGCCAGCCGATGGGGGTAAGCACCGATGCCTACCTGCAGTTTGCCATGGAGGTGGGGCCAATCGCCGGGACCATTCTCGCCGATGGGTCGATCGACTACCGGGAACGGCGGGTGATGGTCGGGGTCAGTGCCGGCCAGTTGATCGCCACCAAAATTCCCGCCCGCCAGGGCGAGCCGGGGATCAACGTCTTTGGCGAAGAGACCCCGGCCAGAGAGGGCAAAGATCTCAAGGTCGAGCTGCTCAACGACGCCAAATATTCGCCTACCACCCGGCAGGTGAGAGCGACCCGTGACGGGGTACTGTCGATAGTCAACAACAACGTCATCAAGGTCTGTTCCCACCAGGTGATCAACGCCGATATCGACTACGAGACCGGTAATGTCGAGAGCCTGAACAGCGTCACGGTGAACGGCTCAGTACAGCCCGGGTTTCGCATGGAGGTCGCAGGGGATTTAAAAATCACCGGCGGGGTGATGTCGGCCCGGCTCAATTGCGGTGGAAACCTGGTGGTCAGCGGTGGCATAACCGGGAAAAACAGTGCCCTCAAGGTTGCAGGCGATGCCGATATCAGCTTTATCGAACAGGGACAGCTCGAGGCCGGCGGCATCGTGGTGATCCGCCGGCAGTGCTATTACAGCCGGATAACCAGCCTGGGTCATATTCGTTGTCCACCTGCGGCCATCCTGATGGGGGGGAGCTTAACCGCGGCCGGGAATCTGACCATCGGCGAAGTGGGTGGCGAACACAGCGAGCCGGCCCGTCTTGCCGCCGGGGTGGTTGCCGAGCGCCTGGTACGCCTTGCGCAACTTCAGGCTTCGGTAGTAGAGCAGCAGGAGGCAATCATCGGCTGGCTGCAGCGCTTTAGGGGGAGCCCGAGCTCAAGAAAGGTCCGGGCCATGGAGCGGGACCTGGCCGAGACCAAGTTGCAGTTGCAGCGTCTCAACCTGATCCCCGGCACCGGGATCTTTTCTCGGGTGACCGGGACCGATGGTCAGCCAATTGCCGACGGCGAGGAGTACCAGGCCGGTGACGGCATCGATATTCAGGCGATCCGCATCGACGTCCATGGCACCATCCTCGCCGGAACGGAAATCCGCATCGGCAACCGCACCATAAAACTGGACAAGACCGTCAACGGCCGGCGGTTTCGGCTCAACCCGGCTGGAAGGCAGATCATTGCCGCCCCCCTTCGTCCCTAACTGCGCTGACGTAACCGTGCCACTCTCTGCCGCAGTGGCCGCAGCCGCTCGCCGTAACGGGCAATCAGCAGATAGAGTGGCCGCCCGGCATAGTGGAGCAGGGCAAGAACCACCAGGCAGCGCATCCCAGGGCCACCCCGCCAGTTGCCGCAGGGGATCAGTCGAGAGAGCAAAGTGGTCCTCAGCAACCGCGGCAACTCATTACCGGCCAACTGATACTGTCGATCAAGAACAGATCTCATTGGTTCATCCTCTCGCGAATATGGCGAAGATAGTAGCGCAGCCGGAGCAGTGGCCGGAATCTCAGAGCGGCCATACTGTGCTCCCACAGTTGCCCGGCGTGGCGAAAAAATTCCGCTTTGGGCTGTTTGCTGCCGTGAAAATCGTCGAGGTGGTGGCGGTTGCGGATTTCTGCCCCCTCCCCGGTGCG
>JAZBOD010000346.1:0-5700 GCA_036350955.1 Desulforhopalus sp.
GGCATGGCCGAAGCCGATGTCGGGGTCTATAACCTTGCCAAGGTAAAAACGGAGAAGGTGTACTATACCCTGCGCTACGATATCATGAAGAACCAGAAACGCCAGGTGCGCAAGGTCCTCACCGACGTCTCCGGAGAGAGTTCGATCATGCTCCGGCGGATTACCGAACCAATCAACGCCTTCATGGATTTCTGGGGGAAAAAGAAAAAGGAGCGGCCGCAGCGGCTGATCACCTACACCGGCGGCAACGGCCAGCAGAATGGCCAGCAGCCGCGCCGGATCGATCCCCTGGAACTGACTGATACCTACACCAGTCCTTTGGCCAATGAAGACAAAACGGTGAGTTGCCCCAACGCCGAACAGTATCGCTGCAAGGATCTCTGGGTCCGTGATCTCTATGGCGAATTCGCCGGGGTGTGTGAAACCTGCGGCCACCACTTCCCCCTCGAACATCAGTGGTATCTGAACAACATCTTTGATCCCGGATCGATCCGCCATTTCAATACCGGGATCACCGCCGGCAACCCCTTGAGCTACACCGGTTTCAGCGAACGCCTGCAGCGTTCCAAAGATGCCACCGGCTGGCGGGCCGGCAATATGACCTTTCATGCCAAGATAAACGGGATCCAGATCGTCGTGGCAATGCTCTATTCGAAATTTCGTAACGGCACAGTCGGTTCTGCGGAGGGAGAGAAATTTGTCCAGGCCTGCAGGCTGGCCAAACGGAAAAAGCGGCCCTTTTTGGCCTACATCCATACCACCGGCGGGATCCGCATCCAGGAGGGCACCCTGGGGGTTACCCAGATGCCGAAATGCACCATGGCGGTGCGTGAATATATCGACTCGGGCGGACTCTACCTGGTGGTCTACGACAACAACTCCTATGCCGGCCCGGTTGCCTCCTTCCTTGGCTGCTCGCCCTACCAGTTCGCCATCCGCTCCAGCCGGGTTGGTTTTGCCGGGCCGCGGGTCATCCGGGAAACCACCGGAACCGATATCCCTCCGGATTATCATTCCGCCCGCAATGCCTTGAAAAGGGGCCATATCCAGGGAATCTGGGACCGCCGCGAATTCCGCCGCAACCTGCACAAGGCTCTGCTGACCATGGGCAGTCCAAGCCTCTACTACCGCTGAACCGCTCACCTGCCCTGATCGCTTACCCAGGCACTATGGCAAGCGGTTCTGCCTGACCCAGATGCCCATGGGCGAGACGGATGTGGCCGATCTCTGCCCAGTCCCGCCCGAGCAGCCCGGTACCATAGCTGTCGAGTGCCACCGGGTCGCTGCCGGCGGCGAGAATCCCCGGCGCAGGCTGACAGGTTGGCCCCCAAAGGTGGGCCTCAGCCATGCCGACGGTGGCATCAAGCAGGGAAAAATCGGCATGGCGATAGCTGTTCAGGGCGTAGATCGCCTGGTCAAGATCGACATGGAAAGCCGATTTTCCCCAGCTGTTGCCAACCCGGTAATGGGCCGGCGGGACGCAACCGAGCATATTTTTCATGGTCAGGGTCACCCCTGCCATGCTGTGGGCCTTGAGCACCGGAACCGAGAGGAGAAAGGCCTCGGCGAGGATCTCCGGCAGGTAGATCTCCGGCAGCCGCGGCAACTTTCGGTCGACCAGTCGCTGCAGCGGGGCGGTATTCAAGTCGAGTAGAGTTATTCCCCGCCGCTCGGCCATCCGCCGGTAGCCCAGTTGGGCGAAGCAGTGTTCGGTGGCGTAGCGAACCGACCCGGTCCCCTCCCCGACCACGATCCGGCATCCCGGCCGACGGCTCTGCAGATACTCCACCAGCCCCTCGACCAGATCCACCGGCGTGGTTATCGGCGGCGGCCTGGCCTCTACCAGGTTCGGCTTGATCAACACCAGCGCCGTATTCCCCAGCCTATCAAGGAGACCCGCCGTGTCGAGCAGGCGGAAAAGCCCCGAAATGGAGCTGTCAGTGGTCGTATGGATCATCTCTGCTTGACCAAAACCATCGAGTTTCCCAGGCAACGAATGTTCCTGAGGAGCAAATCATACTGGCCTTTTCTTGGCTATGCTGTATTTTAATGTCGATAATGATCGGCCGGGAGTTCTCTTTCGGCTATTTCCCAAAAACTGCTGGTAGATGGAGGTCACTTATGAGCGATCAGCATTGCCCTGGCTTTGAGGCCAACAAGACATTGAGCGCAGTAACCGTTCGCTGCCCGGAATGCGGCAAAGAGTGGGAAATTTTCAGCGACGAACTGGAAAAAAGTGCCAAATGCGCCGCCTGCGGGGCTGTTTTTGATCCTCAATCGGCAAAGGTGGCCTAAACCGCGTGGCAAAAGCAGCGCTGGCCGGAAGGGCAAAGGGCAAACCGCTGATCGGCGTGAGCAGCTACTATGTGGCCGACAGCGAGTTGGAAGGGCACCGGCTGCGGGGAACCAGAGGGCAGGACATGCTGATGTCCAATCTCGACTACGCCCGAAGTATCAGTGAAGCAGGGGGTGTCCCCGTCGCCCTGCCGGTGCTCGACGATCTCGAGGTGGCAGCTGAGTTAGTCGACTATCTTGACGGACTGCTGCTGGCCGGAGGTGAAGATGTTGATCCGTGCCATTACCGGCAGGATCCCCTGCCAGCTCTTGGCCGGGTCAGCCACCAGCGCGACCGTTATGAGTGGGCCCTGCTCGATGCTGCTCTGGCAAAAGGGATTGCCATCTTCGGGGTTTGCCGCGGCCTGCAGCTGCTCAACGTCTATTTCGGCGGGACCCTCCATCAGGATCTGGCCAGCAGCTACAGCGATCAGGTCCCCCATGCCAGTGCCCATCTCGGCCGTGAAGCGCTGGTCCACGAAGTACACTTTCCTGTTACGAGTTTTCTCCGAAAGTGCTTCGAAAAAGAGACGATCTGGGTAAACAGCCTGCATCACCAGGGAACAGATCGCCTCGCGGTGGACCTCGCTGTTGCCGCTCTGAGTCCGGACGGCCTGGTGGAGGCGGTTCAGCACCGCACCAAGGAAAACCTCTTTGCCGTCCAGTGGCACCCGGAAATGATGACCGGCACATATCCTCTGCAACGCCGGCTTTTTCACCTGTTCATTGCCCAAAGCAGCGTCCGGCCGGCCGGCATCAATGCTGACCAGCCTAAACCATGCTCCCCGCAGCCTGCCCCTCTACTTTGAAGTGAACAGGGTGCGGCATACGCACCACTTTGCCTTGGCACCAGGGTGATAGCTGATGGGGTACTGGCAATCATCCGAAAGAAAGTGGCCCGCCTCCCTTTACTCTCATTCCGGTTTGTGCCAAAATAACGTAACCGTTGACCAGAACCCCACCGGAAGGGTATACCTCCCCGGTGAGTATTCACCTCACAAATAACCAGAGCTGCGTCTTTCAGGTAAAGAGAGCATCCCCTGGCATCTCAGGGCAAGCAGGCGAGGAATCCTTTTGACAGCCCAAAACAGGCGCCAGCATCCCCGGGCCACATTCGACTGGCCACTGACCATCGTCCGGGATGGTGAAACGATCTTCGGCAGGATCGTCAATATCAGTCGCGGCGGTGCGCTGATCCGCATCCCCGTCGAACTCCACCCCAAAGAACAGTTCCGGATGGTCATCGAGATCCCGGAGTATGACGATGTCATCTCGGTCAAAGGTGTAGTCATCAGAACCTCTCCGGACAACACCGAGGACGGACAGCCTTCCTTTTTCAGCGGGATAATGTTCACCGAAATCACCAAAGAAGATCTTCGCTACTTCACCGGCAACCTCGCCCCGGAATGGCATAAGGACTATCGCGAGCCGTGGCATCCCTCACCACCGCCTGCGGAATCACTCCGAGAGCAGGTGGCTTCTCCCTCCAGACCGGTCAGCCCGGCAAGAAACATGGTTAGCGTAAACCGGCGACAGAACTCCCCCTGGAAGCCTATTGCCATTGGTCTTGGCGTATTATCGATTGTCACCCTGTTCTTTGCCCTGCAAAAAGCCCCGGTCACCGAGTACGACACGGAGCGGATCGCCGCGCTCGAGGAACGGCTGCATCTCCTCGAAACCCAAAAAGTACCAGACGACAGAGACGATTCCCTGGTTCGCGAACTCAATGAACAGATTACCGCACTCCGCAGCCAGCTCGCCTCTTTCCGGGAAAACTCCCGACAAGCGTCGATAGAACCAAGTCCGACGGTGGTCCAGAGCCTGCCACCTGCGGAACCGCTCGACACGCCAGCCCCGGGCACTTCAGCCGCACCACCACCGGTTCAGCCCCCGGCGTCTCCTCCAGTGCCCGCGACAACCGCGACGCCGGCCCCGGTCATCACCCTGACGAAACACCCGGAAGCCAAGGTGCATATTCAGCCACAGATCACCCTTGAAGAAAAACCTGCTGCCAACCGCTACCACATCGTCCAAAATGGGCAAAACCTTTACCGAATCGGCCTGACCTATCAACTCAGTGTCGAAGAGCTCGTCAACCTCAATGGTCTCAAACCGGGAGAGGCCATCTATCCCGGGCAAAGGCTGTTGATTAGCAAAGCTGCCGAACAACCGCAATAAAGAGACCGATCCGGCCTCCGCTCCTTTCTGGCAACTGCTGCCGAAGGGGTCTCTGCCCCCCTCCCCGGCATGCTCATTTCCAACAGGAATGGCAGAGTTCGGTCCTCCCGGGTAGGTGATCCGGGTCTGAAAAAGCTCTGCAGCGTGTTGGCTTATCAAACCGGATCAGCTGGGTCTGCAGCACAGGTAAATGTTTGATTAATCAGCTACAGAGACTTGACAATGGTTGGGTTTCTTTCATAGCATTCAAATATTTGACAGGCACTAAGTCTCCAGAGTTGATTAACCACCCTTGATGATGCTGGCGATGACCGCAACTGCGCCAAATACGCTGGCGACAATTCTTGCCTCACCCGATCTGCCAACTCTGCCGGCGGTCGCAGCCAGGCTCCTGTCGCTGATGGCCGAGGAGGAGACCTCGCTTGGCGATATTGCCACATTGATTGCCCAGGATATGGGCCTGGCGACAAAGATTATCCGGGTAGTCAACTCTCCGCTCTACAGTTTTTCCCAGGAGATAACCACTGTCCAGCGGGCGGTACCTATTCTCGGCAGCAACGCGGTACGCAGCCTGGTGCTCTCCTTTTCTCTTCTGGCAATGAAAGGCAGCGAGACCAGCCTTTTTGACCACCGCCTGTTCTGGGAAAGGTCTCTTACCGGTGCAGCGGCAGCGATGGTCATTGCCAGGCATCTTCCGGCAATCGACAAAGAGGAAATATTTATCACCGGCCTCCTCCAGAATATCGGCCAGCTGATCTTTGCTGCCACCCTCCCCAGTCGCCTGAATACCCTGCTGGAGCAGACCGATCTCGGTCTGGGCGCCCCTGACATTGAAGAACGAGAGCAAAAGTGGCTCGGCATCAGCCACAGCGAAGCCGGCTATGCGGTGGGCCACAAATGGGGCCTGCCCGATCTGCATCTCCAGGCAATCCGCCATCACCACCAACCGGACGGGTACACCGGTGGCAACCAGGAAATTGCCACGCAGATCAAGGTGGTTTTTCTCGCTGACCTCCTGGCCGGTATCTTCTCGAGTCCTGCACCCGAGACGGCCCATCGACGTTTTCGCAGGGAGGCCAAGAATCTTTTCGCCTTTACGGTCTTGACCACCAATACCATCCTCCGTGAGGTCAGCGGTGAAATCGATACTGCTGCGGAATATTTTGGCCTGAACATGGCCGCCAGCAA
>JAZBOD010000347.1:0-5234 GCA_036350955.1 Desulforhopalus sp.
AGCCCGAGGAATAATCGGCCGGAATGTGTGGCGCGGGTGAAAATCTGACAAATGGTTTGGACAAGGGTGTGATTCACCTTTTCGAGGTGCCGCTGGGTTGTTGAGAGGTCAGCATGCCATTCAGCAAAATTCTTCAGGTATTTTCTTTGGTTGAGCAAATATCTTTTTGCCCCCAGGTTGAGCACTTCACTTACCGCCGGATCGAAGCAATCCATGAAAAGAACCTCTTAAACTATCTTTTTCTCGTACCTGTAGGGCCGACAAGAGTTGAATCTTGTTAGCTTTGGCCATGCGAATCGACAGGGAGGTGTGGGGTATATTATTGTCTGTCTGTATAGCTGTACAGTTGCCGCATTACCCTCGAATGTGCTGCGGCGTCCGCATAAAAGGCAGTAACACGTGTCCAGACACGCTTGCCAACCTGAGCGGAGGAAAGGCCGGGCCTTGCCAGTTCACGGAGCACTGCCACATGCACGGGTGTGTTCAATTCATATGGCCTCTTTCGCTGACACGAGTGAAACCCGGGTCGAAAGCGCATTCAACGCTATGTTGTGGATCATCTCATCGACCGTGGTGCAGCAGTCGGAGAGAACAGAGACCTGGTATTTTTCAGCAGACTGTGAAATGGCGGTATGGGTCACGCAGTTCTGCGTCATCATCCCGCAGACAAGGAGTTCTTCGACGCCCAGACCGGATAGGGTCTCCTCAAGTTTTGTCCCGAAAAAACTGTCGGCATGTTCTTTGACAACAACCGGGGCATCTGGCGCAGACGCCAGAACCTTCGGGTGAATCTCCGCTCCCTCAGTACCCTGGTTAAAAAATGGGGCGATTCCCCGCGTGGGGTTGGCAATATGCTGGATGTGCACAACAGGGATCCCTTTCCCACGAGCAGCCTTGATTGCCTGCTCAATGTTGGCTCGTACAGCATCGGTGTTCCACAGGGGAAATTTGCCACCCGGGAAGTAGTCATTCTGTATGTCGATTACCAGCAATGCTTTCTTCATCTTTTCTCCAAGAGTAAAGCCTGGGCATGATCGCCCCCTCTTTGTTACACATTTTGCAAAGTTTGGCGTCGAAAACTCCAGCCGATTCGCAGGCCTATTTGAATCGGTCGTCTGCTCTCTTCTCGGCCACGGTCTTCCCGGTCCGATCTAGCCAGCCGGTCCGGACATCGGCCTGATGGTCGAATTCTGGTACATACGGCTTAATGTCAAAAAGGGGAGTGCCGTCCAGGATGTCGACATTCTGGACATGCAGAGTGCCGTCCTCTATCCTTTCCAGTTGGACAATGGACAAGCCGATCGCATTCGGCCGTTTGGGTGCTCGTGTGGCGAAAACCCCGCGCGACTCGGAATCCATGAAAGGGACAACCTGCAGGTTGAATCCCTGACTGCGATGGAAATGGTAGAGGAGGATGACATGGGAAAACCCATCGAGATCTTTCAGTCCGGTTCGGTACTCCTCAAAAACTTCGATGGTCCCTTGCACACCGCGGGCACCCGCCGGCTGGATCGGCATGCCCGCCGGGTCGGTAAATGGCGTATGGATCGTCCCTATGGGTTTGATATTCATAGTCTTCTCGAATAATAATGGAACTTTGAGGTGTTGCCGAAACTGCGTCTTTCAGCAATCGCCTCCAGTGCCTGGTTGGATGGTTTTTGATATCACTGCGATGTCATCCCGCGGGTTCCACCCCACAGATTTCCAGAAGGCAATGCCAGCTGCATTGTTGTTGAAAATAAAGATGTGGGCCTTCTGAATTCCAACAGAGAGCAGAGCGCAAATGGCCTGGGCTACCAGGGCACGACCTAGGCCCCGTCGGCGGCAAGACGGATGGACCGCCAAATGGTGGATGTACCCGCGTCTCCCGTCGTGACCGGCAAGGATTGAACCGACAACCATGCCGTCTGCGGTGGCAACAAAGCTCATCTCAGGATTTCGGTTGAGATAGGCTCGGATGTTATCGGAGGAATCCGCGTCACTCAGGCCGATGCCCTCGCATTGTCGCCATAAGGTAAGGACGTCCTGGTAGGAGTCGATGCTGAAAGGGGTAATCTCTGTATTCATCTCTTCACAGCGAAGGTGCACTCTCCGGCGGCGGTTTTTTTCAGGATAATCTTAAAATAGAGGATATTTTTCGAATTTTCAACAAGGGAGGAAGTTGACCCTGGTAGATGGTGGTTTGCGGGGCGTAGCCGCCAAACAGCCGCATCCTCTGGGCACCGAAGTTGATCGCCAGGATGGCGCCTTTTTCCACGGTGTAGTCGGGGAAGCTGTCGGCGAGCAGGCCCATCTGGACATACAGCTGGGTCTCCCAGGCGCCGTAGGGGTGGTCCGGGATGGTCTCCGGGGCTTTCACCTCGAGCACGGCCATGGTCTTTCTCGCTTCCGAGGTGAAGACAAAATCGAGATGGGCCATGATCGGCACCTCGCCCGGATGACGGACCTCGACCTGGCGCTAAAAGTTGGTGAACCCGGCGACGGTGAAGGCGGCGGCAACGATCTCCTCGGCCATGTGGCCGCGGCGCTGACGCAGCAGGGTGACCAGGTCGGCCTCCGGGGTCTGGCCTTTGCCAAGAATGGTTTTGCGCGGGCAGGCGGCGATGTCCGAGGCCCCGAGATAGGTGGCCCGGTCGCCAAGCGTCTCTTCGGTCTGCCGGATGGCAAGCTGCTGGAAGATGCTCGCCGCTGGCGACGATCATTCCCTGGCGGTTCTCGAAGGTGACCCCGGCGATTTTGGGCATGGTGGGTGAAAGGTCTTTCTCGCCTGGTGGCTCAATTGGCCGGGTGCTTTGGCGAGGATGGCCTGAGGGTGGTTTGCCCTGCTGGTAGAGGTTCTTCAACAGCCCCTTGTAGGCGTCGCTGCCGATGGAGAGCAGGGACATGCACTTCTGGATGGCATCGGTGATCGCCCCTTTTTGGGCGTCGCCGACGTTGCCTTTGATGATCTGCATCTGTCCCTTGTGCGAGCCCTTGCACAGCCAGCCGTCATCGATCTTTATGTAGAGCCGGATCTCGGCGACCGCCTGGCTGTCGAAGATCTCCTCCCTGGTCAGTTCGTAGCGCCAGTTTTCCGGGCCGAGCACCTCGTTGACGCTGTCAAAGACGTCAGAATGCAGGTTCGGCAAGAGAGAAAGGAGTTATCCGTACTGCACGAAAAGGGGAATGTAAAATCCTTTAATTTTAGTTATATAATGCTTATTTCAGCTGCGACCTATTTAACGTTAACTGTTCAAGATTGACACAATGACGTTATGACGCTATAATGTTCTTATTAGGAGGTGATATTATGGCCACACAAGCGAAAAGAGCAACAATCTATTTCGACCCTGATCTCCATAAAGCCCTTAAATTGAAGGCTGTGGAGACGTCACGATCGATCACGGATTTGGTTAATGAGGCCGTTAGGGAAGCTCTCTCAGAAGATGCAGAAGATCTCGCAGCGTTTGATCAAAGACTGAATGAGCCATTAGTGAGTTACGAGCAAATGCTTAAAAAGCTAAGGAAAAATGGTTCAATATAAAGTTTTCTTTAAGAAATCTGTTGAGAAAGACCTCAAAACAATTCCCAAACGAGACTTATCCAAGATTCTCGAAAAGATAGAATCACTTCAAGTAGATCCTCATCCTGTCGGAAGTGAAAAGTTGACGGGTCACGAAAGATATCGCATACGGCAAGGAAATTATCGCATAGTCTACTCTATCCAGGACTATGAGTTAACTGTATGGGTCGTTAAAGTTGGCCACAGGCGAGATATATATAGAAAAATCAGTTAACTATCCGTTTCACCGGACGCAGTGATCTGCGCCGGTGAACGAGTCGTTCGGCAGGAGAAAAAGTTGAAGGAGACATATCGCCTTTATACGGATCTGGCGTGGCTGTGGCCGATGTGGGGAGATGCCACTGCGGAATATGCGCGCTACAGTGAGCAGGTTACAGCACTGGTTCGCAAATACTCTGAGCGCAAAGCAAGCACTTTGCTGGACATTGGGTGTGGAGGCGGCAAAAACGTCTTTAACCTCAAACGTGATTTCAGCGTCACCGGCCTGGATTTGAGCCCAACCATGCTCGCACAGGCGAAGGAGCTGAGCCCAGAATGCACCTTTGTCCATGGGGATATGCGGTCATTCAGGCTGAACAGCAGCTTCGATGCAGTGCTCATGGACGATGCGATCTCACACATGAGCAGCCGGGTAGATTTCATGGCAGCGTTCCGCGCAGCGCATTCTCACCTTAAGCCAGGCGGTGTCTTGATTGTCACGCCAGATGTGACGATAGAGAACTTTCGGCAGAACAAGACTTCTACTTTTTCGGCCACGAGGAGTGGCGTGGACGTTGGTTTCATAGAGAACGTTTATGACCCTGACCCGACGGACGAGCAATATGAAACGACAAACCTGTACCTGATTCGGGAGCAGGGCAAATTACGGATCGAGTCCGATCATTGGTGTCTGGGCATCTATCCCCTGAACATATGGCGGCAGGTCCTGCGTGAAACGGGTTTTCAGGTTCATGAGGAGTATTTCAGTCTGGATGAAGAAGATTACACCATGTTTGTCTGTGTAAAACCGAAGTGAAGGCCGAACTAAGGCGTGGACCTGATAGGCTTCCGCTTCGCTTCCTGGGTTGTCAACTGGTACTGACAGAACCAACAAGGATCGTCTCCAGCTGCCATCCCGGTGTCGGCCGAGAAGGCTGCTCTCAGGATGACACCATGCTGTAATTTGAAAAGGCCTTGATCCTCCAATTTGCGTATGAGCCCTTGTCCTTTTTTAGCTCCAAGCCCAGTAAACCAAACGAACACTTGTGTGTGTAGCAGGGAATGTCTCAGGAAAAAACATGGACGGTCGTAGCTGGTCAATTGAGAACCATAGTCAATATTCGATTTCCCCCTCCTCTCTTCCCACGGATCATGGAAAAAGGCTGAGAGGAATAGTATAGTCTTTCAGCCCAAAGTCTTTTTTGGGATACCCGTGATGAACCACATTCTCAAGTGCCACGACATCGTCAAGACCGATTTCCAGCGCGGTGCAAACTGCGCTCTGTACGACAGTTCGGGCAGGCGGTACGTTGATTTTGAGTCCGGCATCTGGTCGACCGTCCTTGGTCACGGCCATCCGCGAATCAATCAGGCGATACGGGCGCAACTCGACCAGGTCGCTCACCTGGGCACTCGCTATCCGAGCATTCTGGCGGAGGAAGCTGCCGGGGGAGTGCTTGATATCGTCGGCATA
>JAZBOD010000348.1:0-3274 GCA_036350955.1 Desulforhopalus sp.
CGTGCGGTTCAAATTGTAGTCGAAGCGGCCGGCAATCTCAGCGCGGATCGTCTCCTTGTTGGCCCCCTGCCGGGAAAGAAAAATCGCCAGCGCCGTGGCCTGGGCGCCTTTAATGCCCTCCGGGTGATTGTGTGTCACAGCCGCCGAGCGTTCGGCGTTGCAAAGTACTTCGGCTTCCGTGTCATAAGCGAAGCCCACAGGAGAGACCCGCATGGCCGAGCCGTTGCCAAAGCTGTTGTATGGCTCCTTTTCCCAGGCCCGCATCCAGCGACGAAAGCCGCTGCCGTAACCGGCAAACGGGTAGCGGTTGGCAAAGTTTTTGATAGTCTCGGCCATGTCGTCCCCGGTGAGAAGGGCGTGAGCCACGGCCACAGTAAGCACCGTGTCGTCGGTGAATCCGTGCACAAGTGGGTCGAAGTTCTTGTGCTTGATGGGGTAGCGCTCATAAGGCTTCCCGATCATGTCCCCGGCGATGGCACCGATCATGAAGTCCTGCCCATTTTCTCGAATTCAGAGGCCGATACAACCAGCAAAGCCGTGTCGGCCTATTTATCGGATGCTTTCCCCAAAATCAGTGCGGTATGAGGCAAGCTAAAAAAAGCGTTTAAACCATGTCTTTGTCGATAAAACGATCACCCAGGTCCCGAATCGCTTTATTCTGAACCAGATCGCCTATAGCCGCGGGCGGAATTATGTTCCCGATATCGATGCTGGAGAAACTGAGACCATAGGCTACAGACATACGATGGAAGTCCCGAGGTGGGATATCGTCCGTTTCAAGATTGGTTGGCTTTGGGATCTGGCTTGGGATAAACCCTGAGAAAGCTGTCCTTCGAAGCCTTTCCTGCACATCCGGGATTAGTTTCCGATATGTTTCAATCTTGGAACCGCCGCCGCAGAGAAAAACCGGCAACCCCCTGCTCCACGCATCGGACAATGGGTTCTTTCGGCGCATCGTTTCCCCTATCACCCGCCTGACCACACGCGAACACTCCACCAGGAACTCCTTATTCAGGCTCCGGTACTGCTTAATCGCCTCCCCACATCCCTTTGGAAATAGCGGTTCGATTTCAGGCAGCGGAGATATCCCATCGAAAGCAGATCTGGACAGGCCCATAAGCTCTGCCCTGAATTTGGCGATGATCTCTGGGGCACCCACAGACTCAATGGCCTTCTGTGCGCTTTGAATGCGATGATTATGTAAAATAGCCGCCCCCAGCCTCTCTACCTCAGCAACAAGGATGGAATAAACATCCTCCCCGTCATTTTCGTGCAAAATGAAAGTCGAGACGTCCAGTGTGGACGCGCCGATGTCGGCCATAAGGTACATCCCGTTCTTTCGCAGCGGAGATCTGGCATATCCGATGACCTGGGCGATAATTTCGGGAATTGGGACAACTAGGTCTGGGTGCAGCTCGCCTTTTTCTTCGTTACAGCCATTGCTCCGCAACTGTGCCTCCGCCGCACACAGAGCTCGTGTTACCATATGGGGCGTGAGCGGCGTTGAATCAATCAGAGATAGCTGCCATCCGCCAAGGGCAAGCAGCTTCATCCTTCGGTAGAGCCCTTGGTTGTCATAGCTTCTTGCCGGCATGCCGATGTTCAGTTCCCAATTGATGTGTCTGGCCTTGTATTCCTTTTCCTTTTCGCGCCAGAACCATTCCCTGATCTCCATCAATGCCAATCCGATATACGCGCAGATGCACTCGGTGCTGGTCATGCAGGCATCGTCGGTAATCCTGCAGACCAGATCCGTATCTTGCAAAAACCGGGTCTTCAGTGCACCAATCTGCGGGCAACCACCATCCAGAGTCAACTCGTTGTCACGCCCGATCCCTAACACCGTTGGGAGAAGGTAACGGTTCCCCTGGCATCCGCGATCTCCAAAAGGTACAGCCCACGCCTTTTTCAGCACCTTGTCCTGGATCACCACCTTCGAACAGGAGGTGCCAAGATCGAAACCGATGACAAGATCGCTCTCCTGGGTAGCCTTTCCCTTGTAAAACTGCCATGTCAAGTGGCGTTTCGGTATGGCAGCTTTAACAGGGGCCCGGGATCTGCCGATTTCCGGCGTCAACAGCTCGGCATCATATTCCTTAACCTTGGCAGCTTTCTTACTTTCCCCGCGCTGACGCGCGTTGTGGATTATTTTCTTAAGATATGCAAACAAGTCCAATGCATATTTCCCGCTTGCGGTGTCTAAGGAGCCGATTCTCTTCGATCTCGATCAGTTTTTGCTCCACCCGGCTCGTGATGGCGTTGCGGCGCCCGCGCCACATACGCGCCACCCGTTCGTTTTCGGCCTGGCGCACCAGGATCGCGTCGATTTTTTCCAGTTGCCGCCTCAGATGCTGTTTGAGTGCCCGCTCCTGAACGTCGGCCCGGTCATTGTTCTCGGCCTCAATTCTCTGGACAAATAAATCATACTCGCGTTCGGCATGGTCTTGGCATTGCTCCACGTTCAAGGCAGCCATCGACAGGTCGACAGACTTATCGGATCGCATCCAGTCTCTGCCATAGCGGGCAGCAATGGTAATCAGCTTCTCTGCCGTTTCTTCTCTTAAAAGCGGCCGATCTCGCCCCAGTTCCGACACCGCTGCGAACAACCTCTCGACGTCACGGATCCCATGAATAGACCAGTGCTCCACAACGAAGACGTAGATCCCCTTGGCAACCTCCGGCATCTGGTCTGAGCCCAGAGTCACGGCCACCGGCGAATAGTAGTTGAAATTCAGGGCGGCAATCCGGTCGCTGACGAAGCGGACCAGCGGGTGATGATGATTGATCGTCTCCACCCTGCCCGGCCCACGATCGGTGACCTGGTTCAGAAAACGGCACCGCACAGTGGACGGATAAGATGCGCTCAAGGCGGTCTGGCCACGGAGGTTGTAGTCGTCGAGGAAACGCCCCAAGTGGACCTTGGCGGTGTCAGACAGCCTGACATCGAACAACGGTTTGTCGGCATCGAGTTGAACAAATTCCGAGCCCACATATTCTTTTGTGAAGAAGTCATACACGTAGTTCCAGATATCTTCTCCGATGATATTCCGCGGCAGCTCGCGGGCAGCCTTGATATGCTTGAGGATGTAATCCCCATGGGCCACCAGGTCCACGGCCTCCTCTTCGAGCTGCCTTTCCAGTGCGAGCAAGTTCGTTAGGGCCTGTTCGGTCTGCTCGATGCGCTCTTCTTCCTGGGACGGAGTCAGTTGCCCTGAAAGCAGTTCCTCGGTCAGCTCACGAATCTGATCCCCCAGGACGGCCTCCAGTCCTCCCA
>JAZBOD010000349.1:0-7278 GCA_036350955.1 Desulforhopalus sp.
CGGAATCACCCCATCCGGGAAAATTATTGCCACCGCACCCGCGACAGAGTTGCCCGCCACCCTGATCACTCCGCTGCCAGATAACGTCCCGGGGCAGGATAGCGACCTGCGCTGTCGGCCACTGCCTGACCATGACTCCGCCTGGACCCTGCCGATTGCCGCCCTGGACTGCACATTGCTCGCCTGGGCCAGGGGAAACGATTCCCGGCTGGAGGATATCCGTTGCCTGGTCGAGGTTGCCGTTGAAGGTTTCCTCCATCGGGAGGAGATCCTCCGTCTGGAGCGAAAACTGGCTATCCAGAAGAACCAGTTCAACCGAAAGTTTCAGGCCCTCGATGCCAAGCACCGCGAACTCCTCGACGAAGCCCAGCGAAACCACCGGACAATTCAGGAGCAGCAGGAAAATTATTCCCGCACCCTGCAGTCGGAAATTGCCAAACAGACCCAGGAACTCCGGGCGGCAAAGGTGGCGGCCGAAGCCGCCAATGTGGCGAAAAGCCAGTTTCTTGCGGCAATGAGCCATGAGATCCGCACCCCGATGAACGGGGTCATCGGTTTCACCGACATGCTCCTCACCACCAACCTCGACGAGGAGCAGCAGGACAGTGCGTTGACCATCAAGCGCAGTGGTGAGGCACTGCTCGGGCTGATCAACGACATCCTCGATTTTTCCAAAGTCGAGGCCGGCCAGATGGATCTCGAGTATATCGATTTTGATCCGGAGATCACCGCCCACGATGTCTGCGAATTGATCCGTCCCCGGGTCGCCGGTAAACCGATCGAGGTACTCTGCCGGATCGACGACCGATTACCGGCAAAGGTGATGGGTGACCCAGGCCGTTTTCGCCAGGTGCTGGTCAACCTCCTTGGCAACGCCGCCAAGTTTACCAGCAAGGGGGAACTCGAACTGGGCATTGCCGTCGACCACGAAGACGCCGAAACCATTGCCCTGCTCAGCACCATTCGCGATACCGGGATCGGCATCGCCCCGGAAAAGTACGAAACCATCTTTGAGGCATTCAAGCAGGCGGACGGCTCAACCACCCGGAAATTTGGCGGTACCGGCTTGGGGCTCTCGATTTCCAGGAAGATTGCCGAACTGATGGCGGGGCGGATCTGGGTCGAGTCACAACCCGGCCGCGGGACCACGTTCTTTTTCCGGGCGGTGATGAAAAAATCCTCCTCCCAGCCGGAACCGGCAGCGGCTCGAATCGATCTCGCCGGCATGCGGGTGCTGGTAGTTGATGACAATCGCGCCAATAACGATATCCTCCGCCACGTTCTGGAAAAGGGCGGCATGACGGTGGTCACCCTCGAAGACCCGCGCCTGGCTATCGATGAACTGCAGCGGGCCGAAGAGCAGGGTGCCCCCTTTGCCGCGGCGATTCTCGACCTGCTGATGCCGCATCTCCCCGGCTGCGAACTGGCAGTGGAAATCCGTGCCGCCACGCTGGCCAACCCGCATCTGCCTCTCTTGGCCTACACTTCCTCCACCGAAAAGGTGGCCCACCGCTGTCGCGAAAGTGGATTCGCCGCCTTTCTGACCAAACCGGCCCGCCGCGACATTCTCCTCCGCACCCTGGCAAAAATCGTTCATGGCGATCAAAGCACCACTCCGGAAAACGGCCCGGTAAAACTGGTCACCCAGTATTCGGTTAGAGAGGAGTTGAAACATTCGATTCGGATCCTTCTTGCCGAGGACAACCCGGTCAACCAGAAGCTCGCGGCTATGATGCTCGGCAAGGCCGGCTATCGGGTAACCGTCGCCGGAAATGGCCTTCAGGCCCTGGAGATCTTCTGCGCCGGAGCGGACCAGTTTGACGCAATCCTCATGGATATCCAGATGCCGGAGATGGATGGCTACGCCGCGACCAGAGAGATCCGCCAGCGTGGCTTTACCGATATCCCGATCATTGCCATGACCGCCAACGCCATGAAAGGTGACCGTGAACTCTGTCTTGCCGCCGGGATGAATGACTACCTCAGTAAACCGATCAAAAGGGAGACGGTCTTCCAGATCCTTGACACATGGCTCACTCGCCAATCGATCGGACAGTGACTAAAGATGGCTAACCGGACAGAGAGATTGACCGCCGCCCTGATTCGCTTCGCCGATTTGCCGCCGCCGGCCAAGCGGCCTCTCCTTGCTGTTCTCCGGAGTCTGCTCCGGCTTGGGCTCATTGCCGTAAGTGAATTTCGCCGCAACAACCTCTCTCTGCGTGCCGGGGCACTGACCTATACCATCCTCCTCTCCCTGGTGCCGATTCTGGCGATGAGCACCGCCCTGGTCAAAGGTTTTGGCGGCGGTGATCAGCTCCGGGAAATTGCCTACTCCTATGTCGCCAATCTTGAAGAGGCGGAAGGAAAACCGCCGGTCAGTGAGGACCCTGCAGGACTGGCCACAGACCCTGGCGAAGGAAAGCTTACCGACCATCTCCGCTCTGCCCTGGACCGGGTTTTCGACTATGTCGACCGCACCAATTTCACCACCCTCGGGGCACTGGGCATGGCCGGTATCCTGGCCACCGTCCTCCTGGTCCTGAGCCATATAGAGGCCGCATTGAACACTATCTGGCACGTGGCCTGCGGCCGGTCGGTGCTGCGCAAACTCTCCGACTATCTGACCCTGCTGATCCTCCTGCCGGTTGCCGCCAATATTGCTTTTGCCGCCGGGGCATTTCTGGAAAACCAGGCTCTGGCGGAAAAGTTTGCCATTCTCGTCCCCTTTAGCTGGTTGCAGACCCTGCTGCTGCAGTTGCTGCCGGTGCTGGTGATTGCGCTAACCCTGTTCATTATCTACCTGTTTTTCCCCAATACCCGGGTCGAGACACTCCCGGCACTCTCCGGTGCGGCCCTGGCCGCAACCGGCTGGTTTACCCTGCAAAATATCTATATCACGCTCCAGGTCGGGGTGGCCAACTACAATGCGATCTACGGCTCCTTTGCAACGTTGCCGCTGTTTCTGGTCTGGGTCTACCTGGGCTGGCTCTTTGTCCTCGGCGGGGCGCAGCTGGCCTATGCCTTGCAGCACCTCGACAGCCACCAGTTGGCCCCGCTCACTGCCACTCCTGCCCTCCGGCTGGCCTGTGCTTTTGACAGCATCGAACAGGTCGAAACAGGCAACCGAACCAGACGTGCGGTGACCGACGAAGATCTCGCCGCCGGCATGCCGGTCTATCCGGCGGGTCTGGTCAAGGATGTACTGGCCGATCTGATCACCGCCGGTCTGCTCCACCGCTCGCAGAGCGATGGCCGGCTGCTGCCGGCAGGCCCCGGCGGCGATGACCGCGCGGTCATCGCCGCTGTTCTCGGCAAACAGGTTCCCGACACCCGCGGTGGAGCTGTCAGCGCCACCGTGCTGGCCGCCGCCGGGGCCACCGGGGCTACAGCGACGGCGGAAAAACTCCCGGCCGGGCCTGAGCAGCAGTGATTTCTGCCACGCCCCTGCCCTGCCACAGCCCGAAATGACCCTCACTCTCTGTTGATCGACCCGGCCTGCCACGGCGGTCGGCTGACTGGATGATCCCGCCGGAAGCTCAATCGCCTGCCGGTAAGGCGGGCTGAACAAGATGTTTTCCCTCAAAAAATCAGCGGTATTGGGAAAAATCGGGAAAAAAATTGCAAAATCGCCGTCGAAGAGGTAGCGTGTGCCCGACAAACCAGGCAAAATGAACCGGTAATCCCTGCGCTAACTGCAATGCCCTCTCAATCCGCCAGCGAGCCAGTCCCTGAGCCGCGAAATCCGACAACGGAACCCACTCCGCCAGCGGATTGTCAGCCATCGACGGCCGTCCCCCTGAAAATTGAAGACTGGCTGACCGTGGTGGTCATGGCTCTGCTGGCCTCGATCACCTTTGCCAACGTCCTGACCCGCTACTTTACCAGCCGCTCATTTGCCTGGACGGAAGAGATTTCGATATTTCTGATGATCGTCCTGGCCCTGGTTGCCGGTTCGGCAGCAGTGGCCCGGAATCACCATATCCGCATTGAGTACTTTGCCGATAAAGGGTCGGCGGGACGACGAAGGATACTCGCCCGCTTCAGTTCCCTGATGGTCTCTCTGCTCTTTTTACTGATCGCGATACTCAGTTCACGGATGGTCTGGGACGATATCCGCTATGGCGAGACCTCCCCGGGAATCGGCGTCCCCCAGTGGTGGTATTCGATCTGGCTGCCACTGCTGTCGACGGCGATCGCCCTGCGGGCGCTGGGGCTCTTCATCCGACAGGGGCGCAACAGGTGATCGGTGTCTCACTCTTTCTGGTCTTTATCCTGATGATGCTGGCCGGGGTACCCATCGGCGCGGCCATGGGGCTGTCGGCGGCACTGGCCATCGCCATGGCCAACCTCGATACCCAGTGGTTCGGCCTCCTGGCGGTCCCTCACAATTTTTACGCCGGACTGGGCAAGTATCCCCTCCTGGCGATCCCGATGTTTGTCCTGGTCGGCACGATTTTTAACCGCTCCGGGGTTGCCCAGCGGCTGGTGAACTTTGCCGTGGCCATCGTCGGTCAGGGGCCCGGAATGCTTCCCCTGGTCGCGATTGCCGTGGCCCTGCTGCTCGGTGGCATCTCCGGCTCGGGTCCGGCGACTGCCGCCGCGGTCGGTGGGGTGATGATCCTGGCAATGACCCGGGCCGGCTACCCGCCGGCCTTCTCGGCAAGTGTGGTCGGTGCTGCCGCAGCGATCGACATCCTCATCCCGCCCTCGATCGCCTTTATCGTCTATTCGGTACTGGTGCCCGGCGCCTCGGTCCCGGCAATGTTTGCCGCCGGGATGTTCCCCGGCATCCTGGTTGGCCTGGCCCTGATGATCCCCTCGGTCTGGCTGGCGAGAAAGCACCGGATGGGCCTCAGCGAAGGCTCTCTGCCGAGGCCGCCCTTCTGGCCCAGCCTGGGCCAGGCCTCCTGGGGCCTGGCCGCCCCGGTATTGATTCTCGGAGGAATGCGCCTGGGCTGGTTTACCCCCACCGAGGCGGCGGTGGTTGCGGTTTTTTACGGCCTCTTTGTCGGGATGGTGATCCACCGGACCATCGGGGTGCGCGACCTGTTTGACATCCTCCGCGAATCCGGCGAACTGTCGGCGATCATCCTGCTGGTGGTTGCCCTGGCGGGGATCTTCGCCTATTCCCTCTCGACCCTGGGGATTATCGATCCGGTAACTCAGGCGATTGTCCATTCCGGACTCGGCGAGTACGGGGTTCTTTTTCTCCTGATCCTGTTGTTGATCGGGGTGGGAATGTTTCTTGACGGGGTCTCGATATTTCTCATCTTTATCCCGATCCTGCTACCAATCGCCACCTTTTACCAGTGGGACCTGGTATGGTTTGGCGTGCTCCTCACCCTGATGGTCGCTGTCGGCCAGTTCACCCCGCCGATTGCCGTCAATCTCATGGTCTCTTCACGGATTGCCGGGGTGAGTATGGAGCAGACCGTACCGTGGGTTCTCTGGCTGGTGGCAGCAGTACTCATCGTTTTACTGCTGGTGATTATCTTCCCCGGGCTTGCCCTCTGGCTTCCCCGGACACTTGGTTACTGACCCCTTTTGCCAGGCAACTGCCTGGAGACAACCCCTAACTCGTTCAACCATAAGAGAGGAGATCCGGCCTATGAAACCCTGTTCCCTGTTCAAAACCGTGTTGGTGGCAATCCTCATGGCCCTGGCCACCACCGCTTCGGCACAGAACTACAAGGATGAGTACAAGATGTCCCTGGTACTTGGTACGGCCTTTCCCTGGGGCAAGGGGGGAGAGATCTGGGCCGACCTGGTCCGCGAGCGGACCGACGGGCGGATCAATATCAAACTCTACCCGGGAACCTCACTGGTTCAGGGTGACCAGACCCGGGAGCTCTCGGCTATCCGGCAAGGGGTGATCGACATGGCCATCGGGTCGACGATTAACTGGTCACCACAGATCAAAGAGCTCAACCTCTTCTCCATGCCCTTTCTGATGCCCGATTATGCGGCAATCGACGCCCTCACCCAGGGCGAAGTGGGCAAACAACTCTTTGAGATCGTTGCCAAAGCCGGGGTTGTCCCCCTGGCTTGGGGAGAAAACGGCTTTCGCGAGGTGACCAATTCCAAGCAGCCGATCCGTACTCCAGACGACCTGAAGGGGATGAAGATCCGGGTCGTCGGCTCACCGCTGTTTCTCGACACCTTCACCGCACTCGGCGCCAACCCCACCCAGATGAGCTGGGCCGACGCGCAGCCAGCCTTGGCCAGCGGCGCGGTCGACGGCCAGGAAAATCCTCTGGCGATTTTCACCGCCGCCAAACTGCACAACGTCGGGCAAAAGCACATCACCATGTGGGGCTATGTCGCCGACCCGCTGATCTTCGTGGTCAACCAAGAGATCTGGAACTCGTGGAGCGAGGCGGATCAGGCAATCGTCCGGCAGGCAGCCCTTGATGCCGGCCAACAGGAGATCGCCATCGCCCGGGCGGGCCTGGTTGAAGAGGACCTGCCGCTGCACAGGGAGATCGAGGCACTGGGGGTGACCATCACCCAGCTTACGGCGGAAGAGCGGCAGGCTTTTGTCGCCGCCACCCGTCCGGTTTTCGACAAATGGAAGAAGCAGATCGGCCCTGAGCTGGTTGATGCAGCCGAGAGCGCCATCAGCGCCCGGAAGCAATAGGTGGTCCTGCCGGCTGAGTTCCTCCGGTGGAACTCAGCCGCTCTCGAAAAACGGCTCGACAGCCCTCCCTTCAAGGATCAGTGCTCGATTCCCAGGGGGGGGCGTAATGGAGCTCTCCGTCTGCGACGATTACAGGTGGCCTTTGAGGAACAGCACCAGCCACCCGAAAAGAACCGTCAGGGCAATAAACAATGCGGCGCAGGAGAGCAGCGAGCGCCACGCCTGCTTCACCACGGTAATGCCGAGCAGCAGGGCAGCCAAGAGCAGGGAGGGCAGGCCGAAAAACAGCGCCATCATATATTCGCCCCCACCGGCTGCCACCGGCCGCAGGCCAAGCTCAACCTGCCACATTCTCGCCTGCATCAGCAAAGAGAGAAGCAGTAAGACCACCCCGTTGAACAAAGAGAGCCACCCGGCAAGGCCTGGTGGGGTCCATGGTATGGTGCTGTATCGTTTAGTCGGTTTCACCGGTACGCTCAGCTGTCATCTGCAATAAAATGAAAAGGCACTTACCGAAAAACTCGATAAGTGCCTGAATTTCCTGGAGCGGGAAACGAGATTCGAACTCGCGACCTTCAGCTTGGGAAGCTGACACTCTACCACTGAGTTATTCCCGCCCACTGACCGGCCCAATATAGTGC
>JAZBOD010000350.1:0-3297 GCA_036350955.1 Desulforhopalus sp.
ACAGTTCGTCAGCCTGCCCCTGGTCCGCGAGGCCAGTTTTATTGCCGGAGCCCGCTTTTTCGGCTATCAGGGTATCGAGATCTGGTACGCGCCGATACCCATGCACAACTATGGCGAGGCGACCGTGCAATTCCGGCAGATCGAGCTGACCGGGACCTCCCTGCGGGGGATCATCAAGGCGGAACTGCTGGTGTTCCCGGTGGTGATGGTTGCCAGCCTGGTCTTCTCACAGTTCATCTGGCGCCTGGCGCCGATTCCTTCGGCGAGTTATCCCTATGCCCAGGAACTCTGGCATCTGCAAGCGCTCAATACCCTGCTTATGCAGACCTCAACCCTGGAGGGCAACTCGATGTTCTACCAGGCGTTGAACGGCACCACGGTTTTTTCGGGACTCGGCTTTGGTCTGCTGATGTATATGGTCCTCAGCCTCTTCGGTCTGCCGGTAATGCTGATCTACGGGGTGGTGCGCGGTCCCGGGCAATCCACCCCGCACGGCCTGATTCTTGAGGTAATCGGTGCCCTGCTCGGCAGATATTTCTTCCTGAAAAAGTACGGTTCAATGTGGCGGCAGTACGCACCGGTGCTGCTCGCCGGATTCTCCTGCGGGATGGGGTTGAGCGGGATGTTCGCCATGGGGTTTGCCCTGATTATGAAGTCCCTTGGTCACCTGGCCTACTGAGCAGCCCCCCGCAGCAGCTTGACAGGGTGACGGCTATGGTTGATAGTATGGGGAGAAGCCATGGAAACCAAGGAGGTGCACCAATGATCCCCGTTACCCCCAGGCAAAAAGGGCTAGCCAGCACCGTGCTCTTTATCCTGCTGAGCTTGACGCCGGTTATCTCTTTTGCCGATACTCCCCAGGTACCGTTGTCAATCGCCGGGATTGCTCTGGGCAGCGATGTCAACAGCTATCCTGAGATTATCGACTCAAATTTCATGAAAGAGGTTGTGGTAACCAACTGGCATGGTTTCCGTAAAGGGATCATCAGCTATGGCATCTGTCAGTACCCCGACCAGATCCTCAAAATCGACATGAAGTACGAAGACAAAAGTGAGGCTTTTTTCAAGACCCTGTTGAAAAAATACCGCCAGACCTTTGGCGAACCCCACTCCTGGCACGGTGACGCCTTTGGCGTGATGCAGATCTGGAAGTGGCAGTTTGTCGATGACGAGCAGAACCCGGTCAGCCTCACCCTGCAGTACAACAGCAAGGACTCCCGGGAGACCATGGGGAACATGGTCAAGTTGGCCTATCCGATGAAAATCGAAGAGGAACGGCTCTGTTTTGTCGAAATGTGCGCCGTAAAGATGACTGAAGTTGAAAGGAGTCGCCAGGAAGAGCTGGAGAAAACCGGCTGGGAGTACCTGATCCCCCGGTGATTGCCAATGCACAGGGTCTCGATCCGAAAATCGTTTGAATTTCTTCAGTATATTTCAATTTCCTTGCTGCTTTTCGCGACCAAGCCAATGGCCATGAGCACCCTGTGGTAAAGAAGGAGAACCGGTACCGCCTGGTGGGCTGGAATGGCTTGCGGATGACCGTACCGGCCAATTGGGAAACCAGAGTGGATGGTCATCGGCGGCTGCTATTTGAAAAAGCGTTCGAGCCGCTGCTGCAGGTGCGCTGGGAGCAGGCCGGAAAATATGGCTTGAAAAAACTGCCCCACCGCCTGAAAGGCCTTTTCCCGCCTCCAGATCACCCCATCCCCGAAAAAGAGCTGAGCTCCTGCTGGAAATCGCTTGGCAGGCAGGTTACCGGGCTCTCCTGCTATGGCCGCTCCGGCAACCGGATTCGGGGCGGTTTCTGGGTCTGCGGCCACTGCGGTACGGTGGTTCTTTTCCAATGCCTCGAGGAAAAGAGCGCAGAAATGATCGCCACCAGCCTCGGCACGCTCCTGTGTCATGGAGAGGAGAGTACCCTGTGGCGGGTGCAGGATTTTTCACTGACCACCCCGGCTGATTTTGCCCTGCGCAGCTACACCTTTGCTGCCGGCCTGACCAGGCTCTCCCTCACCAGTGCGATCCAGCAGCTGGACACCTGCCGCCTGGCCGGCGCCGACCAGCGCCTGGCCAGACAGACTTTGCCGGCAATCCTGCAGACCCTGGCCGGCGCTGAAGATCTCCAGCTCAGTAGCGACGACCTGGGAACCCGCTGCGACGGGATCCGTTCCCCGACCATTCTCGGCCAGATTCGCTTACGGTTGCGCCGGGTACAGCCCTTTATTCGGGCAAGGATCCGCCATGATCTGGAAACAAACCGGCTGCTTGCCCTGGTTCTCGGCTCAAAACGGCCGATCCCCAGCAACGACCTCGACATCCTTGACCGCGCCTATGAAACTCTTTCGCCGGAAAACCACACCCCCGTCGATAACCAGAACGGAAGCCCTGGCCTGCATTCCTCAACACGCACCATCGTTGACCTGGAAAATCAACGAGAACGGTGAGGTGCTGATCGAGTACCCCTTACCGATCAAACCGTTTTTTGTCGATCTGGCCCAGCGGTTTAATCTTGGTGGCCAGCCTCAGGAGATGAAGAAAAAGCTGCAGCTGGATGGGCAGGGCAGCACGGTGTGGCAGATGATCGATGGTACCCGGGATGTCCGGACGCTCATCTCGCTCTTTTCCCGGGAAAGCGGTCTCTCCCTGCAGGAGGCGGAGATCTCAATCACCACCTTTCTCCGGGAGCTGGGACGGCGTGGCCTGTTGATCCTCCGCTGATTCCGCTCCCATTTTTTTTACATGAAAATCTTCTTGCCAGCCTGCCTGGCCTTACCTCGGCTTGGCGTACAACCAGTAGCTTATTGTAGGGTACGCACCGCGCACCAACCAGCAAGCCCCCAAAAGGCACCAAAGTGGTGCGTATGACGCACCCTACGAACTGGCCTTACCTCCAGCTGCGGCGCTTTAAGCCAATCCGACAGGCTGCTAGAGCAGGTTAGTTAACCTTGGGAGAATTTTCATGCTTGGTTGTGGCATGGAGATTATGCCGATTGGCCAAGCCGTTTGGCAAGCAACTGCAGGTCAGCCCAGGCCGCCCGCTTCATCTCCGGATTCTCGAGGAGGAAAGTCGGATGGTAGGTGGCGAGAACAACACTCGGTGGCTGCCCCGTTCCCGGCAGCGGGTGGAAACGGCCGCGCAGGCTTGACAGGGGGGCTGACTGCTCAAGCAGGGCTCTGGTAGCAACCATCCCCATGGTGCAGATTATTTCCGGGGCAAGCAGGGCAAGCTCCCGGCGAAGAAAGGAGAGGCAGGCCCCGAGATGCTCGGCCTGGGGCTGGCATTCGGCCGGAACGGCA
>JAZBOD010000351.1:0-2153 GCA_036350955.1 Desulforhopalus sp.
GCGGCAAAGGTCTCCCCCCAGAACCAGTCGGCAAGCGCATTTGGACTGTTTGACTGCCCTGGTTGGGCCGAAACCGCCTCCAGGTAAGAGGCCCGAAGGTCTTCAGCGGCCATGCGCAGGATGTCGGCGAGTTTCTGGCCGTGGACTTCCCGGTCAATGATCTCTCCGCCAAGAAAATCGGCAAAAAGTATCCCGATCTGCTCATTGTCAAGGCCGCTTACCCCGGACGTCGAGCGGTTTCTTGCCGTTCGGGCGATATCGTACCAGGTCTGCATGGTGGCAATTTCCGCCTGAAAATCGACGAGCAGTGTCTCCAGGTCAGTGACCTGGGACGGTGCGCTGGCAAAGTTGACCGGGCAGGCCAAAGGTGCAGCCTCAACCTCGAGTGCTCCAGCGTCCTCAGGGTAATCCTCCAGCACCGGGCCGGTGGAACGTTCAAGCAGCTGCAGAGCCTTGACCAGCACATCCCGTTGGAATTCCGGGTTGTTGGGGATCCCCAGGGGGCGCCCCAGAGCAAAGGAGACCCACAGTGCCCTGGGTGGCCTGATCTTTTCGGTATGTTCCCGGATAAGACTTATCTGGGTTGTGGCGATTCCTTCCGATTCAAGATAATGCGAGAGCCCGCCGACGGCGCGCGTGCAATTGGGTCAGACCGGGACGAGGAGCACAGCATTGACCCGGTCCTTTTTGAGAAGTTTACTCAGGCGGCGCGCTTCACCTTCCATCCTGGTTGGATCGGTTGCCCCCATGAACGAGTAGTGGTACGCGGCTACACTGCCGATTATCCCCTCGGCAGCCAGCTCGTTGAGCCTGTCCAGCGGCAAGACCAGGTTGAGGTCCTGCTGAAAGCCGGTGCGGTCAAAATTGATCGAGATATGGCTCATCACCAGATCGTTGGCCATGGTCTCCCCGGCAATGAGCCGATAACCGCTTTCCCCGACAGCAAAGGGCCGGTCTCCACGCCGGTGCAGACCGGCGGTGGACAGCAGGGCGACTCTCGCCTCCGCCAGGCGCACCCCTCCGACCAGAGGAGTCAGCTCATAGTGCGGACAGGGCAGGTCTAGAAGGTGCCGCCGCTCACTTTCACTGTACTCGGCTAAACGAACCATACTCTCCTCCGGGTCACAAAAGGTTCCCGCCGCATGTATCAGCCGGTGGCGATTGCCGCCGCCAGATCGCCGATATGGTCGACGGTAACGGTCGGCGCGATTTCCCAGGGATCAAAAAGTGCCGCCGGCGAGCGTTTTACCCATGCCCCCCGCATCCCGGCGGAGATTGCCCCGATCACATCAAAGGGATTGCCGGAGATCAGCCACGCCTCTCCGCCCGTTGCCCCAGCCCGCCGCAGAAAGTGGGCATACACTGCAGGATTGGGCTTAAAACTTTTGATCTCATCGGTGCTGATCACATCTACAAAGGAGGAACTGATGCCGGCATGGGCAAGCAAAGCGGCAACATCTTCCGCCCTGCCGTTGGAAAAGGCAAACAGCCGATGGCCTGCCGCCTGCAGACGGGGCAGGGCATCTTCGACATCGGCAAAAGCCGGAAGCATCCGGTACCGGGCCATCAGCGCCTGCCGGTCTTGGTCGGCGATATCGATGGCCAATGCTGCGCAGCAGTAGTCCAGGGCGTTACGGGTACATACCGCAAAATGTTGATAGTTCTGCATCAATCCGCGGCGAAAGGAATATTCCAGCTGCTTGTCCCGCCACAGACCGGTAAAGGCAGCTGTCTTGTCACCGGCAAACACCTGCACCGCCGAGGCGATCCCGGCGGTATCAATCAGGGTGCCATAGACGTCAAAACCTAGGGTGATAGCCATCTCTCTCCTCCTTCTGGGGGTGTCGGTGTGGAAAATGCGTTAAAACGGGCTAACGCCCGCAACCCAAGGGCGATGATCCCCTGCCACTGCACGGTATTGCGCCATCTCTTCCAAGGTTTTTGCTTTGGCCATGGCCTTGACCAACGTGATTTCTGAGCAGGTCAAGACAGTTCTCCCTCCTGCTCGTCAAGCATCTTCTGCAGCTCGGCCTGAAACGGTTGGTTATGCAACAGCATGGTGGCGATGGCATGGCACAGTTGGCCGGCCAGGCTGTACTCCTCCCCCTCGACAACATCCACCGAGATCTCGCCCTCTTCCGACGCCTGCAAGA
>JAZBOD010000352.1:0-4451 GCA_036350955.1 Desulforhopalus sp.
CCGTTGAGAATTTGCGCAAATAGAAGCGGTGACCGGCGTATTCGGTTTCCACCAGAGCGCCTTGCCTGATCAGCTGGTCGATAACCGGCCACTCCGCTCCGGCCCGCTCGAGAAAAGCCGCCACCGCGTCCTGACGCATCGGGTGGACAGCGGTGATATTGAGGATATCCTCCTGGAGGTTGCCGGTGGCGGCAAAGGCATTGCCTTCATAGCCGGTGAGATATTCGGCATCGGCAACCCCCTGCCGGATCAACTGAAAGGCCCTGTTAACCTGCTGTTCATTGGCCGGCCGGGCCCATTTTTCCGCAGGAGGCCGGGTCGGCACGGAGAGATAGGCGATGGCCGGCTGGAGAGTTGCAAGAAACCGGGCTGTCCTGCCCAGTTCCGGGTCGGTGTCGTTGATCCCGGCGAGGAGCATGGTCTCGGTCACCAGCTTTCCCGGAAATCCGGCGGCAAAGGCCGCCGCCCCATCGAGCAGGGCGGCCAGTTTCAGGTGGCGGTGGGGGCGGTCAATCTTCCGCCAGCTCCTCTCCTCGACGCTGTCCACTTTGAGGGAGACCCAGTCGGCCTGACTGAGGGCATGCCTTACCTCCTTTTGCCAGATCAGGGAGGTATTGGTGATCACCGCAATCGGAATCTTTAATGGACGGAGCAGCGCAATGGTCCGGTCCAGGTGGATATCCAGGGTCGGTTCGCCATCCGGGACAAAGCTGAGGTAGTCGACCGGCTCCCCGGCCTGGGCACTCTCTGCAAGTTTGGCCTGAACCGCGGCAAGGATCTCTTCCGGACGAAAGAACTCCTGCCGGTCGATGGTCATCCTGGTGGTCCGCCCGACCTGACAGTAGAGACAGGAATAGCTGCAGATCTTCGGGGGGATGTTGTTGATCCCCAGGCTGCGGCCGAGCCGGCGGGAGGGAACCGGCCCAAAAATCATTGCTCTGTTCGGATTCATCTGCCCTTCTCCTTCTCGGTTCTGCCGACTATCCGCCCTCGCGCAACAGCTGGCGGAGACGGGCGGCAAGGTGCCGGTGCCCCTGATCGAGGCGACGGATTCCGGCGGCTGCGGCCGAAGCCAGGGCCGCCTGAAACTCTTCGGCGGTGATCGACCGGCCAAGTTCGGGAAACTCTGTCAACCTGCCGCAGGGCCGGTACTGGTCCATAACGTTGAGGTAGGTGTCAAGGGAGAGTTCCCGGGCAAAAAACTCCATCCAGCGGGCGGTCTCGGCAAGATCACCCGGCATTACCAGATGGCGCACCAGCAGCCCCCGCAGCGCCAGGCCCTGACTATCCAGTTTCAGGTCACCCACCTGGCGGTGCATCTCCCGCAGCGCCTGCCGGGCGTATTGCGGGTAATCCGGGGCTCCGCAGTAGCGGCCGGCGGTCTCCGGGGAGAAGAATTTGGCGTCAGGGAGGTAGATATCGACCAGCCCATCGAGCCAGCGCAGGGTGGAGAAGGTGTCGTAACCGCTGGTGTTGTAGACCAGGGGGAGGTTGAGCCCCTGCTCCACCGCCGGGATGAGGGCTTCGAGAATCTGCGGCACGAGGTGGGACGGGGTAACCAGGTTGATATTGTGCGCCCCCTGGCGCTGCAGATCGAGCATCACCGCCGCCAGTTGACCAGGCCCAGCCTCCGGTGAATCCTCATCCTCCTGGCTGATCGCCTGGTTCTGGCAGAACACGCAGGCCAGATTGCACCGGGCGAAAAAGATCGTCCCCGAGCCGCCCGTGCCGACCAGCGGTTGCTCTTCTCCGAAATGCAGACCAAAGGAGGCCACCCTGGCCCAGCGGCCGATGGCGCAGAAACCGGTCTCCCCTTCGAGACGGTTCACCCGGCATTCCCTGGGGCAGACGGTACAGGCACAGAGCGCGGCGACCGCCGCCTCCGCCCGCGCAGCCAGTTGCCCCGAAGCATGGAGCCGCCGATATCCGGGTTCTGCCATTACTCTCCTCCACAAGAACAGCTCAACCAGCGAGGACCACCGGACAGTCGAGGGCGTCGAGCATCCGCTCAAAACCGGCCTGGCTGAGGAAACGTTCGCGGCCGGCCAGCACCAGGCAGCCGGCCCCTTCCCGGCGTACCGCCTGGAGCAGGTCTTCCGTGGCTACTTTGCCCAGGCGCAAGCAGCGGCCGTCACTGCTCCGCTCCTGCAGAAAAGCCCGGGCAGCCAGACAGGCGGCACGGAAAGTGGCCGGATCGCCATCCTTGATCAGCAGCACCAGTTCAGCACCACTGCTGCGCGCCAGCTTGGCCGCGGTCTCCAGACTATGGGAAGAGAGCGCCACACTTTCAAAGAGCACCAAGACCGGCCCGACCCGTTGGTGGATATCGGCCAACAGCTGGGTGGTGCGGACGACGGTCATCCCCATCCCGGAGCGTCTGCCGAGAACAACCAGATCAAGGGCCCGGGCCAGGGTGTTGACCTCGGCGCTCACTCTCCCTCGAGCCACCCGAAATGACCAGCGGAGCCGCGAGCGGGCAGCCGTTTCGGCCAGCAAGAGCTGCATCGCCCTGGCCTCACGCCGCCAGGTCCGTTGAATATCGTCGGCGGACAGCGGCCTCCCTGTTCCGGTCAACGCACTGTATTCCCGGGCAAACGGCAGACGGCAGAGATGCTCGAGGTCAATATCCTCGACAAAAAGTCCGGCCAGCTCAGCATCAAGTTCGGCAGCCAGCGCCGTGGCGGTGAGCAGCGCCGCAGCACTGCGTGACGAGTCGTCGAGGGCGACCCATATCCTGACTATCTCCGGCTGCTCACTCATCGCTTTTCCCCGCTTGGCTGCCGGCGGCAGCTGCCGATCTCCTGGCATGACGGTGACGCAACCGGGTCAACTGGATGAGCCGCTCCGCCACCCGCCGGTTGAGACTCTTTTCGGGGAGATTACCCTTGGTATCAGGGATGCCGGCGGCAATACCGGTGAGCAGCTCAAGGGCCTGGTCGACGGTGTTCACCGCATAGACCTGGAAACGGCCCGCCTCCGCCGCCTCGACCACATCGGCACGGAGCATCAGGTGCAGCACGTTGGCTGCGGGGATCAACACCCCCTGCCTGCCGGTGAGACCGCGCATCCGGCAGATATCAAAGTAGCCCTCGATCTTTTCGTTGACCGCACCGATCGCCTGGACCCGGCCGAACTGATCGACCGAGCCGGTGACCGCCAGGGACTGGCGGATCGGCACATTGGCAAGCGAGGAGAGCAGCGCACAGAGTTCGGCCAGTGAAGCGCTGTCGCCATCCACCTGGCCATAGGTCTGTTCGAACACCAGACTGGCGGAGAGCGACAACGGCTGATCCGGGGCATACCGGGCAGCGAGAAAGGAGGAGAGGATCAGCACCCCCTTCGAGTGAATCGAGCCGCCGAGCTTAACCTCCCGCTGGATGTCCACCAGTTCGCCTTCGCCAAGGCGGGTGCTGGCGGTGATCCGCGACGGCTGGGCAAAGCTGAAATCGCCGAGTTGGAGCACCGACAGGCCATTGATCTGGCCGACCTGTTCGCCTTCGGTATCGATATGGAGAATACCGCGGAGAATCACCTCATGGGAGCGCTGCCGGAGACGGTCGGCACGGCTGATCTGGGCGTCGATCGCCCGGGTCACGTCGGCCTGCTCCACCACCTGACGGTTGTCCCGATCCGCCCAGAAATCGGCCTCCCTGACCAGATCGGCCAGGCTCTGCATATGGGTGGAGAGCTTGTCGGCATCCTCGGCCCGGCGGGCACTGTGTTCGATCACCCGGCCGACGGCACCACGATCAAACGGCCGCAGCTGTTCGCGGCGGACCAGGGTAGCGATCAACCGGGCGTAGAGCAGATCATTTTCCGGGCTGCGTTCCACCTCGTCTTCAAAATCGGCGGCAACCTTGAACAGTTCGCCAAACTCCGGATCGTACTGCGCCAGCAGGTAGTACAGCAGGCGATTGCCGATGAGGATCACCTTGACCTGGAGGGGAATCGGTTCCGGCTCGAGGGAGACGGTACTGACCAGGCTGTACATTTGACCAAGGGACTCGATGCGGATCTCCCGGGTGGAGAGGGCGCGCTTGAGCCCTTCCCAGGCAAAGGGCTGGGAGAGCAGCTTGAGCGCATCGAGCAGCAGATACCCGCCGTTGGCCTGGTGCAGCGCCCCCGGCTTGACCAGGAGGAAATTGGTCACCAGGGCGCCGAGTTGGGCGAGATGCTCCACCCGGCCGAGGAGATTCTGGTAGGTGGGATGGTCTTCGTAGACCACCGGAGCGCCGTCGGCACCATCCCGGCCGACCAGCAGATTGACCCGGTAGCGGCTGAAGTCGGGGGCTTCGCTGCCGAGGGCGGCAAGTCCGGGGAGGCCCCCCTCCTTCGGCCGGCGAAACTCGTCGATGCTCTCGATGACGTTCTTCTGGACGGCATCGAGATAGCTGCATACCGGCGGATATTCGCTGTAGATCCGACGCAGATCGTCGATCAGGTGACCGACG
>JAZBOD010000353.1:0-2860 GCA_036350955.1 Desulforhopalus sp.
CAGTTCCAGCAAAAACTCATCGTAACCGGGGCCACTCTCTTTTGCCTGGCGAATCTTGGATTCCAGATCCCGAGCCGTGGTCGATAGGCTCAGTGTCTTGAGATTCTCACGCAATTCGACCATGGTTGCAGTCATCATTGCACACCTCCCAACACGCCATAGACGCTCACATCAGGAGATGGCAGGCTCGGCCAGTTGGCAAGCGGTGCAATGGTGGCGGTCGGCTCATTGGCATAGATCAAGAGATGCCGGACCCCTTCACTGCCGCTCAGATTCTTTTCCAGGGCGAGTTCAACCGCTGCCTCTACCTCGCCCGTCTTATAGTGGCTGTACAGCATTAGTACAGCAATAAATTCTTTGATCCCTTTGGTCTCGCCCTGCATACGGCAGAAACTGGCAAGCAATTGATGCAGCGACTGTGGCCAGTGTTCCCGCCATTGCCGGATCACCCGGGCACTGGCAAACGCCATCGGTCGTTGCTGGATCAAATCCAGGTAATGCTCCGGGGCAAGACTCCAGTTGTTGTTGGCAAACATCCGTTCGTGGACTGCCAGCCGTTTGCCACCGGAAAAAACCTCCACCCGGTCTACATGCGCGAGGGCCTTCAGTCTACGGCCTGCATATTGCCATGGCACGGAGTAGCGGTTTTTGTCTACCGTTACCGTGGCGTATTTGTCGACCCGGGGCTCGGACAACCGGATATTGCTGTAGGCTGTTGCCGGCGTCTCAAGGAGATAACCTTTCTCGCTCTCGTAGAGTTCGGCGACACTCTCCGTACGGCTGGCCATCTTGTGCGATCCGTACGCCAGGCAGTCACTGAGGAGCTTTTCGTTGAGTTCCTCAAGGCTGGCCGCCTCCGGCACCGGAACCATATAGTTCCGCCGGGCAAACCCGACTAACCCCTCCACCCCGCCTTTTTCGTTGCCGCTGTCAGGGGAGCAGAACCGTGCGACAAAACTGTAATAGGCCTTGAACTTACCAAAGCTTTCCTGCTCAATACGCTTCTTGCCCTGCAAAACTTTGCGAACCGCCGTGGTCAAATTGTCGTAGATCAGTACCGGAAAAATCCCGCCGAAAAACTCGAAGGCTTTGATATGGGCGTCAAAAAATGCCTGTTGACGCTCACAGGGATAAAATCGAACGAAATGCTTCCCGGAAAATTTGCTCCGCATACAGAAAAACTTCAGCCGGATTGTTGCCCCGCCCAGCACTGCTGTCGCAGTACCCCAATCAACCTCTGCTTCCTGGCCCGCCTCAGGTTCACAGGCGATGAACACCTGGCTGGAAGGATCGAACCCCAACTCCATGTGCATCTCGCGCACAAACCGACGGACATTCGATTCACTTCCCTGGTAACCCTGTTCGGTGCATAATCGGTTGTATACTCGCCGTGCGGTGTGCCGCTGCTTCTTAGGCTGTTCCTTGTCGTTTCTCAGCCACTCCTCGATTATCGATCGGTATGGGCCAAGTACCGGAAACAGTTGCTGTTCACGTTCCCTGTAACCCCACGGCTCTCCTCGCAGAGCCTTTTTGATGGTGTTGCGTGAATGCCCTGTTTGTCTCGCAAGTTCGCTGATGTTCTTGCCGTAGACCCTATGGGCAGTCCTGAGGTATTCGTATTGATCCATTTTGAGCAACTCCCCACCTCCGCTTTAGATGTCCAAAAATCCAACATCATAGTCGAAAGTGCTCTGCTCAGGGTGGTCAATTTTCGGTAATCACTACCCCCTTTGCCTGGTCAATTTTAGGTTAGCACAACCAATCATGAGGTCGCAGTTCGATATCAACCATTTTTCCGGCCTTTTTCACCATAGACCAGGCGGCAACATAGGAAATCGGAAAATTCGGTCCTTCTTATCGATATTTTGAGCTCTTACGTAGCCGGTTAACCTTACCAGTATTTTTCGTGGAACATAAACAGTCTCGCCTGTGCGGCCACTTTTCGGGTTCTGGATGGCCAAGGTTCTCTCTTGAATATCCCTCGGCGTGAGGTTTAACACCTCACCGACTCTCATGCCTCCTCTGGCCATCAACTCCAGCATGAGCCTGTTCCGGACGTTTGTGGTCGCAAAAGATGATCTCATCAACCATCTCTTTATCGACGATGTCCCACTGAATAGCCATGGGACGCTTAAAAATCTTTTTGATCACAGAAGAGTTGCAAGGGTTACTGAGTGCGGGCAGGCCGGTGTTGATGGTGAAGCTGTAAAAGGATGCAAGAACCGAATAACGGTTCCTTTTGGTAGCAGGTTTGTTGTTTTTGGTAAGGGAAAGGAGAAAGCCCAGTACCTCTTCAGAGGTTATGCTGGCAAGATCACGTTTGCCAAACTGGAATGCAAAACGAGAGAGGACGAACTCACAGGTCTTGACGGTATTTTTTTTTCGAGTTGGCCCGGTGGTACTGCAGATGAAAATCGACGGCCTGGGATACTGTCATGGTGCACCTCCTGGTGTTGGGGTTGTTGGCGGGAAACGCCATGAAGGAAGTATACACCCTGGAGGGAGTAGCCGACAGGAGGGGGGGACTTATACTCATGGACAAGATCAACTCTTCGATTGCTTATTTATTGTCAGGATCTTGATGGGAAGAATTTCGTATATGCGGTCGGCATTTTCAATTTAATGTCTCTGTGAATGATTTGAACTGGCAAACATAACCTTTTCAATTGATAGTTCGGCTATCTTATGAAAACAGATTCTATCACCTCAATGATTTTATCTTTTTCAAAAGGAGATTCTTGAATATGTTCATTCGTATCGCTTAGAATACGATCCAAATCTCGCCAGTGACCATATTTTTTAAACGTATCATCACGCTGGATACCCATAGCTTCAGCAACCATATTAACATAATTGGTAA
>JAZBOD010000354.1:0-3792 GCA_036350955.1 Desulforhopalus sp.
CGCTCCAGGTAGTCATTGAGCTGCTTGACGGTCACCTCTCCGCGCAGAATCGCCTCGTTGCCAATGGTTACCCTGATGACATTCTGGTAGTTGCTCTGAGCAAGTTCAATAACCTTCTTCAATTGGCGCTCGTTTTCCTCAATGTCTGCACTTATCCAGGCCCCCAGGGTTACATTCAGCTGGTATTTGGCTGCTAACTCCGGGATCTTGCCCTGTACTCCCTCCACCGAATAGACCCGCACCGCATTGGTTGTTCCGGCCAGCAGCCTGAGGTCGGCCTCGACCTCTGCTTCACTGGGCAGCATATTCCGTAAAGGATCGTTTCCCGGCTGCATCGGTGAAAAGGAAAAACCTTGGATGCGCTTTGGCCAGGGTGGTTCAAATTCAGGTTTATTGAGTAGCGCCCAACAGCTAACAAAGATTGCCGCAACAGCAATACAGATCAGGAGATTTGATTTTTTCATTGGGAAAGTACCGAGGAGGTAAAATCCTTCAACCGGACTGGCAACAGAGGGGAAGTGAGACCCAGCCTGCGAGTACGTTTCTGTAGGAGAGGAGAGCAGAATGGCTCAAACTTGAGGTCAATACATACTGTCGCGGGAACGCTACCCTGCGAAACGGGAGTAGCTGATTTTGCCAGAGGTGGGGTAATCAATATCCACACCCGGCAAGAATCGAGCATACCCCGACCGACAGAGAACCTGTGACGGCCGACTTCTAGCATCAAAATGACACAAATTTGATGAAATGGAAAGAATTATTCGAGAGCCCGCTTGGTGGTTCATGCTCTAAGAGTCTAGAATTAATATTTTTTTGATGTTGATATCCTTACCGCCTCACTCTGCCCCGCTACCCTTGCTTGGACGGAAAAAATTTCCAGGGAGGTTATGCTCAACGAGGGAACGGCTGGATTGGCCCCTGGTAAGCAGAACGACAGGTGTCCCGGACCCACAGGACCTCATAATATAGGGGCTATCCTCAATAGATTCTGATCGATTCCGGATCACTTTCTGCTGAACGGGGTTGGGGCATGCTCGCAGAGGAAGTCGGCCGGGCAAGTTCCTGGTGGATCGCCCTGGCCAGCACCTCGACGGTGTAGGGTTTTTTGATATACTGCCCGGCACCGAGCATCTGGGTCTCCCGCACCCTGCCACTCTCGGAGAAACCACTGGCGATGATCGCTTTCTGGCCTGGCCGGAAACGAAGAATCTCCTGGTAGGTGGCATAGCCATCCATATCGCCGCCGAGAATCATATCGAGAATCAGCAGGTCATACTCCCTGTGGCGGCATTTGCGTACGGCTTCCTGCCCGGTGGACGCGGTTTCCGCCTGATAGCCGAGGTTTTCGAGGATAGCTGCAGCAAGAGACTGCTGCTCTTCCAGGTCGTCGATGACCAGGATCTTTTCGCCAGCACCGCGGTGCCGGTGGAGATCGCTTGGCTCGATCTCCGGCAGAGTCGCCTCGGTAACCGGAAAATAGCAGCTGATTTCTGAGCCTTTACCTGGGGTGCTGGAAATGTCGACAAACCCGTTGTGATCCTTGAGGACTCCCCAGACCACCGCCATCCCCAGGCCGGTCCCGCTCCGCCCCATTACCTTGCTGCTGTAGAAAGGTTCAAAAACCCGGCCGAGTTCACTGCTCTGCATACCAATTCCGGTATCGCCGACTGAAAGCCGAACGTATTCTCCTGCCGGGATCGATTCATATCCGCTCTGTTCTCTTGCCAGGCTGACAACTGTCGCGCTGATGGTCAACAGCCCCCCTTTGGGCATCGCCTCCACTGCGTTGGTAAAAAGGTTCATCAGCAGTTTGGTGAGGTGGATGGCGGAACCCTGGATATTCGGGAGATTTGGCGACAGCATATGGCGGTACTCCACCCCTGCAGCTTTCCTGACCATGTCGTCATGCTCCGGGCTGAGGACAAAGTCGGAGATCACCGTGTGGAGGTTGACCGGGCGAGTTGTCCCGATGCCACGTCGGGCCAGGGTGAGGAGGTCCTGGACGATTGCTGCCGCCCGTTCGCCTGATTTTTTGATGGTCTGCAGTGGTTTGGTCAGCGGGTCGGCGGCGGTTTTGCCAATGAGCAGCATATCCGGGTAGCTGACCAGTCCGGAGAGGATATTGTTGAGGTCATGGGCGACACCACCGGCGAGCATGCCGATCGCCTCCATTTTCTGGGCATTTTTCCACCTGTTCTGCAACTCCACCTGTTCAGTGACGTCACGAATGTTCAACACGTAGCCGGTTGGATCTGCGCAGCCGCCATAAAAGGGGCTGAGGGTGAGATTCCAGTAGCGATCGATTGCCAGCCCCTGGTGCGGTCTGCTCTGGACCGTGACGACCTGACCCTGCAGGCAGTTGGAAATCGGTTCGGCAAGTTCCTCGGTAAAGAAACGTTCTCCGAGGACCCCAGAAAGCGGGGTCTTCGAGAGTGCTCTCTGCCCTTTGCCCAGGGCCGTCAGGTAGGCGGAGTTGGTCAGGATATGCCGGTGGTCGGTGTCGAAGAGAGCCATCCCGTCGCTGGATGCCTCAACAATACTGGCATAGTTTTGTAGATCCTGCTGAGCCCGTTGACGTTCGATGATCTGCTCTCGCAAATTACGGTTGGTCTCTCGGAGCTGACGGGTTCTGTTGTAGACCTGGCGGCGGAAAAGGAGCACGGTGGCCAGCAGAAAAAGGGTGATGCCGATTCCACCATAGAGTGAAAAGATCAGCCAGCGCGGGATAGATGTTGGTGCGTCAACCACGAACCAGCGGTTTAAGGCTTTGTAATAGACCGAATTTTGGTCGTTTTTAAAGGTGATCAGAGCGTTGTCGAGTTTGCCGATGACCTCAATCTGCGCTCCCTTGGTGGCCCCGTAGCGCATTTCAATCGGGTTGAAGATCACCGGGGTTTCGATAAGTCCGAAGATCCTCTTGTTTTTGCTGCCGTACAACCGGTTGACCAAGGCAAAGTCAGCATGGTTCGCCTGGGCCATTTCAAAAACCATTTCGTAATCTTCCGCTTCAAAGAAACGGCAGCTGATGTTGAAAGCCTCGGTCATTTTTTTCAGGGCGTGAAAATGGATATCCCCTGCCTTGACCCCGATTATTTTTCCGGCAAGGTCAAGTACCGAGGTGAGCGAGTGTTCTCTTTGGGAATAGAGCTGGGCCCAGTTGACGATCACCGTTTCAAAGGTGAAGTCGATCAGGGTTTCCCTCTCTCGGGAGTAGGCAAGCGCGGGTAACAGGTCGAGTTCGCCGGACTGCAGTTGGTGGAGCAGGTCATGGAAATGGCCTTCCAGGTAGTTCAATTGCCAGTTTTCCTGGCGGGCAACCTCCTCGAGAAGATCGACAAAGAGACCGGCCGCGTTACCGCTGGAATCGATAAACAGGGTGGGGGAGTTTTGGTACACGCCGACCTGCAGGACGGTTTCCCCCTGAGCGGACACGGGCAGGAAGGTGAAAAAGAGGAGAAGCAGGCAGGCAGAAATCTGCCGGGCCCTCTTTATCGGCCGCCGCCTGCCTCCCTGGGGTGTCTGGCTCTCTCCTGCCATACTCATCTCTGATACCGGCTCCTCGTCCCCCGCTTGTTTCACCAGATTGTTCTGGTAGAACGCCGGCGGCTCTCCAATAGATAATCATATCAAAAAAAAAGAGGAAAAGGTAAGTGGCCAGGAGCATTTTTATCCTCTACATCACTGCAGTGTCAGCCGCTTGCCGTCACCCTCCAGAGCGATCTTCTGGGCAACTGCTGAGCCGTGGGAAAACCGGTGCTGTGCACCAGGGGACAGTGGAGGTGTAGGGTGTCA
>JAZBOD010000355.1:0-4768 GCA_036350955.1 Desulforhopalus sp.
ACGGCATCCGTAATTTGATCAATGCGGTGCGGGCCTGTCTGTTACCCCTGCCGGCAGGATTCGGGGTGACCCTGTTGATGTCCGACCGCTTTTTCGCTGCCCGTGAGGTGATTAAACTCCATTCGGTCAACGTTGACGCGTTCGCCGCGCCGGAATCGGGACCGGTCGCCTTTGTTGCCGGGGAGCGGGTGGTCGTTGCCAACCGGGCATCTGCCCGACAGCGGCTCCTCCCCGGTCCGGTGATGGCAATCGAGCCCCGGGTGGAGATAATTGCCTGCTATATCGGGATGGCTGGCCGGGTCATTGAGGATGCCCTGGCCCGGGGGGCGGTGGGAATCGTCCTTGAGGGCTTTGGTGCTGGCAATGTTCCACCGACGGTAGTCGCTCCGGTGGCGGCAGCGCGTGCCGCCGGAATTCCGGTGGTGCTGGCCACCCGCTGTATCGAAGGAGGGGTCTGGCCTCTCTATGGCTATGCAGGTGGCGGTGCAGATCTCCGGCGGCACGGGGTGATCCTTGCCGGCCGTCTCTCCGCCGCCAAAGCCCAGGTACTGCTGATGGTTGCCCTGGGGCTGACCCGGGATATTGGTCGGCTCCGCACCTTTTTTGAAACCGATTACAGCGACTGAAAGCAGGCTGACAATCATTGACGAGGCAGGTTAAGAGTATGGAACCGCCGGTATTGCAGATCATCGGGGTGCTGCACGGGGATATTGTCAGCCGCGATGACGCGCCGAAAAACTACAGCGAATCACAGCGGGTCGGAACATTGGAGATCTATCCCGAGTACCGTGACGGACTCGACGGCATTGTTGCCGGACAGACCATTGTCGTGCTCTTCTGGCTGCATCAGGCCAGCCGAGAGGTGCTCAAGGTCTATCCGAGGGGAGATCGATCACGCGGGCTTCGTGGAGTCTTTGCCACCCGCAGCCCGCTCCGGCCCAACCCCCTGGCCATTTCCGAATTACAGGTTTTGTCGGTCAACGGGTGCCGCATCGAGGTTTCCGGACTGGATATTCTCGATGGAACCCCGATAGTCGATATCAAAAAGACCCTGAGCCAGTGAAGGGCGGGCAAAGGGGAGAGAGCCTGAGGGCCTGTCTGGTATTTTTTTCCTGCTCTATAGCGCAGTGGGCCAATTTCATGAGGAGCTGGCTTTGCGGGTTTCGGTGTAGTGGGCAGCCGCGAGGGCAGCAGTGCAGCCGTCGGCGGCAGCCAGGACAATCTGGTTGGCATACTTCTGCCGCAGATCGCCCACCGCGAAAATCCCCGGGATGCTGGTTTCACATTTTTCGTCGGTGATCACATAGCCGCTGCTGCTTTTTTTGATGCCCGCCGGTACCAGTTGGTTGTTCGGAGAAAATCCGACAAAGATAAACACCCCCTCAAGGGACACATCCCGCTCTTCACCGCTTTTGACGTTTTTCAGGGTGATGCCGCATACGCCACCGGCATCGCTGTTCACCTTGGTGGCCACCGTATCGAAAACGATTTCGATCCGTGGTTCAGCGAAGACCCGCTGCTGGAGGATCCGGCTGCCGCGGAAAGCGTCCCGGCGGTGAATGAGATAGACCTTGCTGGTAATCTTGGCAAGATAGAGGGCGTCCTCAAGTGCGGTGTCGCCACCGCCGACCACCGCCACCGTCTTGCCCCGGAAAAAAAAGCCGTCGCAGGTCGCGCAGTAGGAGACCCCCTTGCCGAAGTTTTCCTCTTCTCCGGGGATGTTGAGCTTTTTGGCTGTCCCGCCGGCGGCGAGGATCACGGCATGGGCCCGCAGCTCTGTCCCGTCGACCAGGCGGACGGTATGGTACGCCACTCCCGGGTCGGTGGCGACAACCTCCTTTTCGACGATCTCCAGGTCGTAGGACCTGGCGTGTTCAAGAAATTTCTCACAGAGTTCAAACCCGCCAATTGCCGTAAAGCCGGGGTAGTTTTCCACCTCTTTGGTCAACGCCACCTGCCCGCCGAACATACCCCGTTCGACGAGGACGGTTTTCAGCGCCGCGCGCATCGCGTACATCCCGGCGGTTAACCCGGCGGGGCCGCCGCCGACGATAATTGCATCATACAGTTCAGGATCGGACATAGTGATCACCTCGGGCGTGCTGGTCATTGGTATGTGGGAAAAACTAGGGAGCGATGCTCTTTTCCGGCAACGGCCTTTTTCCCATCTCTTCCGAAAATAAAGCCCTTCGACTGTAAGGCGCTGGCCGGTTGTTTGTCAAGGGAGACGGTCGATCTTTCCCCGACCCTGACAAGGTCGAAGGACCCGACCTGAATATTATTATTCTGTTTATCCAGCAGATGGTGCGGGTCGATTTGTGGAGGGTGGTGATGGATGTCCCGACACAGGATGTGATCAGCCACGGCAACTTCTCGGTGCCGGTCAACACGGTGTCTGCAATCGGGTTGGTCCCCATCCAACTCTGTTATCTGCAGACCTTTGGAGAGATCACCAGGGAAAACAGTTCGATCATTGTCGTTCCGGTACCGATCGACACCATCAGAACACTGTTTAGCGGAAAAACGAAAATCCCTCACCCGAGGCGAGGAGTGTCTTCAGGCCGCCTCGATCAACAGGCTGTCCTCCGGTCTCAGCACCGATGATTCGAGGAACTGAAGAAATTGGCTAAAGGGCATCGGCCGGGCCAGCAGATAGCCCTGGAGGATGTCACAGCCCTCTGCGCTGAGAAACTCTTTCTGGGCGCTGGTCTCTACCCCTTCGGCGACGATCTGCATGGACATCGCCTTGGCCATGGCGATAGCCGCCCGGACAATGGCATCGTCGGTGCCGTTACCAACGGCAACCCCTTTGATCAATGACCGGTCAAGTTTTATGGTACTGAGCGGCAGTTTGCTCAAAGAGTTCAGGGATGAGTAGCCGGTGCCGAAATCGTCAAGTTCGATAGCAATCCCCATCTCGCGCAGCGATGCGAGAATGCTGTGGCCTCGGTCAAGGTCCTGGAAAAGGCAGCTTTCGGTGAGTTCAAATTTGATCCGGTGCAGGGGAACGCGATTGTCTGCGAGAATGTGCTGGACGTTTTCAAGAAAGGCCTTCTCGGAAAATTGCCGGGCACTGATATTGACGGCGACGGCAAACTCTTCAGCCAGGGAATAGCGGCAGAGCAAATTGATCTGGTGGCAGGCTCTTTTTAAAACCCATTCGCCGATCGGCAGAATCAGGCCGGTTTCTTCGGCAACCGGGATAAAGTCTCCCGGTGAGATCGGCTCCCTGCCCGGTGGCAGCCAGCGGAGCAGAGCCTCCGCCCCGCAGAGTTTTCCGGCAACGGAAAATTGCGGCTGAAAGTAGAGGGAGAACTGATCATTTTGCAACGCCTCCTTGAGATCATTGGCCAGGGCGGTTCGCTGATAGACAGCGTTCTGGCGCTGCTTACTGAACAGGCAGGCCCGGTTGCGGCCGAATTCCTTCGCCTGGTACATCGCCAGGTCTGCCCGCTTCAACAGTTCGCTGACACTCTCCCGGTTATCCTGAAAAAGGACAACGCCGATGCTCGCGCTGGCATGGTGCGCTTGTTTTTCCAGGCCGAGAAAATAGGGATTGCTCAGGGCAAAGCGGATCTTCTCCGCCAGAGCAAGAGCGATTTTTTCACTTTCCAGTTTATCCCTGTCCAACCATTCGGCAATGACCACGAATTCGTCGCCGCCAAGTCGGGCAACCGTGTCGGTTTCCCGGGTGAGGCTGCGCAGACGCCTGGCAACTTCGATCAGCAGAGAGTCGCCGACGTCATGGCCGCGGGTGTCGTTAAGGGTTTTAAAATTATCAAGATCGAGCATGATCACCGCGGCGTAGTTCTCGTTGCGGGTTGAGGTGGCAATGGCGTGTTCCAGTCGATCTTTGAGGAGCCGCCGGTTCGCCACTCCGGTGAGCGGGTCGTAGAGGGCGAGTTTGCGGATCTGGTCCTCGGATTTTTTCCGGTCGGTTATCTCCCATAGGTAGCCGTGCCAGAGGGTGCTGCCGTCGAGCAGCCGTTCCGGAGTTGCCTGGACCTCAACCCAGACCACCCCTTTATCCGGGTGATTGATCCGGTACTGATCCCGCCAGGTAAGCAGTCGGCTGCCGGACCGCCACAGCGAATTCTTCAGCCTGTTGAGATCAAGAGGGTGGAACCACTCGAGGGCTTGTTCCGGGTCAGCACGCAACACCTCCAGATCCAGGCCGAATATGTCGATGATCCCTTTACTGCAGAAAGGCAGACGGGCGACCTGAGCGCGGTCGATGGCGAGTTGAAAAAGAAAGCCGGGAATGTGGTCGGACAGTTTTTCAAAGCGGGTCGACATCTCTTTACGGTCAGTAATGTCCTGAATCGTCCCGCGTATGGAGACCACCCGGCCATGCCCATCGACTTCGACCGCCGATTGCTGGAAGAACAGGCGCTCTTTGCCGCTCGGCTGAACTACCCGGTATTCGCTATTCAGTGGAGTTTTCTCTTTGAAAACCTTGAGCAGGGATGATTTGACAAGAGCTCGGTCAACTGGGTGAATAAGCGCAAAAGCGGTTTTCCGGCTGGGGGAAAAGTTTTCTGGGCTAACACCGCAAAAGGCATAGATCTGCTCAGACCAGTTGAGGGTTCGGCGGGCCACATCAAATTCCCAGTCACCGACCATTGCCAGGCGTTGTGAGGCGAGTAGCCTGGTTCTGGTCTTGGTCAGTTCATCGACTGAGTTTTGCAGCCGGTAAAACGCCCGGCGAACGTGGACCTCCATCGGGTAAAATATGAAGAAGACCTCGAGAATAAGCATGACCAGAGCG
>JAZBOD010000356.1:0-5883 GCA_036350955.1 Desulforhopalus sp.
GAGAAAATGAACCGCTTCCTTTTGCTGATCCTGAGTCTGGCATGCCTGATCAACCTGACATCATGCGGGGCCATGCGCCCACCGCCGCCAAACCCGGCCCTGGTCAGTGAGATAGACAGTTATTTTGCCGCGGCATCTCCCAAAACCTATCCCGGCAGTGGCCATTTTTCGAAACCTGCCCCACTCTCTGTCGGCCAATATGTCATCGCCGGAATGACCGGCCCGGAAGGGCGCAGCGTGATGCAGATGGCGGTCGTCGACCAGCAGGCGCAGGGCTGGGTCATCGAAACCCGCTCACTGACCCCGAGTTCGGAGAGCACCAGCCAGATGCTGCTCGCCGGACTGGAGAGTTCCATCGATGGCAGTCTCGGCGACATCGATATCCTCTGGGTGAAAATGAAAATCCCCGGCCAGCCGGTGCAAACCATTGAAGGTCCCATCCTGCAAATGACCAAGGGATTGTATAAAAAAGGTCTTTCCGCCCTCGCGGTGCAAACCGACCAGGCTGCCCCGGGGGGAACCCTGACAACTGCCGCCGGAACATTTACCCAGACGGTGAAAGTCCGCAGCAATGTCTCGTTTCTCGGCCGCAGTTATCCGTCCGAAGTGTGGCTGCACCCTGCCGTACCAATCAACGGCATGGTCAAATCGGTATCCGGCGACGGCAGTCAGACCGTAGAGCTGCTCTCCTTCGGCCTTTCCGGAGCGAAAAAAAGCTTCTGATCCCTTTACGCTTGTTGGCGGGGGTCTCTTTTTCTGTCTGATGCGAATGGCGACTCGTTGCCCCGGCAATAAACAATTGCCAGTTCCCATTTGGTGCGGTTGTTCAATGAATATCTCAGCCTTCGAGAGCCTCGCGCAGTTTCCCGCCCAGATCTTTCACGAAGAGATCTGGGTGGTGGGAAGCAGGTTCACGGCCAACTCCCGGCAATGTATTATTTTTGATATTCTGGGTAATACAAATTGCGACATTTTTCACATATACTATGACTGAATTGTGCCTCGGAATTTTCAGAGATATACTTTTCGAGCTGATTCCAGGCACCTTTGTCATCTCTGATTTCTTTACAGTGCATACATATAGGAATAATTCCTTCTAAAGTTCTCACTTTGAGTAAGGACTCTTTAAGCTCACCGATCAATCGTTCGTTTTCGAATTGTGCCTTTTCACGATCCTGAATTTCTTTTTGCAATTCTTCATTCACTTTCTTAAGAGCCTCCTTTTGAGCCCACAATCGGCTCCTTAGATTTGAAACGAATCCACCAAAAAAGGCAAACCATATCAATATTAGACTAAATAACGAAAAAAGAAAAATCTGGTATTTAAAATCAAAATCCTGAGGGTAAATAAAGTAATCAAAGGTCAGCATTCCCGCATATACCGCCATCAACCATACTGCCACGGTAAGGAACTGACGAAATGTCAGGATCAACATCCCGAAACTAAATGGCGCAAGGACAAACAAAAAAATAATCGGTCTTGCCTCTGGCAGCCAGAACATGGCTAAGGTGCCGTAAAAAGAAGAATAAACAATTTGTTCACGGGTTAAAGATGGTTCTGTAAAACGCAAATTTACGTTTGTGTAAAACAAGATAAAAAACAAACAAATGCCAAAAACACACCAGCCAATGAGTATTTTCCACTGTATTCCACTCAAACCACCTATGCCAAGTTGGGTGATCAAAAATGTAGCCAAAAGGGCAACAAAATATGTAGCCACTGACATCCAAAACCTACGCAAACGTAGCCGTTGTGCCTTCTCCACAATTGCATCTTTTGTTTCCTCGTCGTCAAAATTTTTCGTCATTACCTTCCCTCTTTTTCTAATCTCTATTTACCGTTTTCCAATCCCGATCGTCGGAGATACAAGATTAATGCAGGCGGAACAAATGCTGTCCCATAAACATGTGAGGAACTACCATAGGTAAACAAAAGACGATTTTCTTCACTGGAGTGGAAAGCCCCTCTCGCCAAACAGCATGTAACATTTTGGACACAAAAAAATGTGAGCTCAGTTCAGAGAGGAAACTCTTCCAACGGTTTCGGTGGTAAATTCCATAAGCAAAAAAAGCAAACATATTCCTGCCTTTGAAATTTTTCAATAAGTTCTTTTCTTTTGCCGACCGGATTACTGCCATGGAGAACCACATCCTGTCGCTGGGAAATAGTTGCCAGAATCACCATAGCGCACGGTCTGTTTCTTGCTCATCGCCGCCCAGGTCTTCACCTCCACCTTTTCGGGGAATTTTCTCTGACAGTTTACCTAACCGGGAAGCTTCAGCGTATGGTATATCTCTTTTGAGCAAAGCGTATTCCGAAAGTTTATGGCAGGAAAAGTACTGCCCCCCTGGAGAGGAATTATGTCTGCACCCATTGAAATCCTGCGAGGAGTTGTCCACCCCTGGTATTGTGATAATTTTGGCCATATGAACGTTCGCTGGTACGGCCATTTTTTTGATGATGCCGCCTTTCACCTTTGGCCGCTTTACTGGGGGAGCCACCAGAAAATGCTCGAGCAGTTTGGCGTGCATACGGTAACGGCCTCGTCAACGACCACCTTTCTCAAGGAATTGGTGGCGGGAGATTTGATTTTGGTAGATAGTCTGCTGACCCGCATTGGCCGTAAAAGTTGTTCTTTTACCGAGCGGATGCTCCATGTTGACACAAGAGCAGTGCATGCGACGTACGAAACGACGGAAGTCTTCTTTGACCCGCAAACCCGCAAGTCAAGAGCAATGCCGGCAGCGATCAGACAGGCCCTGGAAACCCGCCACCTTGACTCTTTCCCAGAAAAGGCGTGAAGAACTCCCCTGTCCCACCCCAGATGCCAACCCTGTTCATTTTTTCAGGTCTGCCCGGCACAGGAAAAACCACTCTGGCACGCCGTTTGGCGCAACACTATGGCGCGGTCCATCTGCGGATTGACACGATCGAACAGACCCTGCGGGATTTGTGCCGACTCGAGGTGACCGAAGAGGGCTACCGGCTGGCATACCGGATCGCCGCCGACAATCTTCAGCTCGGGCTCAATGTGCTCGCTGATTCGTGCAACCCGATAGAGCTTACCCGTCGGCAATGGGAGAGGGTTGCCAGAGCACATGGCGCCCAGTGGGTGAACATTGAGGTAACCTGCACAGACATTGCAGAGCACCGTCAAAGGGTCGAATCCCGCTCCTCAGATATCGACGGGTTGCGCCTGCCGACCTGGCAGGAGGTCCTGGATCGGGAATACCACCCCTGGTCCGGTGACCGGATCATCATCGATACCTCGAAAAACTCGGTTGAGCAATGCCTGGCGAGTCTTTTCCAAAAACTCTTAACCACACTGTAGAATGGCCGAGAATCGGCAAAACCGAAAAGCTCCAGACCTGTCCAGCTCAACGGCCATATCTCCACGCAGGGAAAGTGATGGCCGAAACCACAGCGATAATCAAGGCAAAAGGGCAGGATTGACCCGACTGCTTTTTTGCCGAGGACTGTGCCAAGTTCAGACATTTGGCACAGAATATCGTCAAAGGATTGATCAAGGAGACAATCATATAGACCGAAAGCTGGGATTTTTCTCATCCTCTCTCCAACTCAAGCAAGCGCACGGCAAGCATCAAGGATCGGGATATCCGCTTCAGCCCAATCCAAATCGGCAAGTTTGTCTGGAGCAAGCCAGACTACCGCCGCATGCTCGTGCAGCTGGATGTCGCCGGAGACAATGGTGCCAACGAAGGGATAGAGCGTTACTGCCAGATTCGGGTATTCGTATCTGCTTAAAGGGAGTTGCTGGGAAATCGATATCCTCACCCCCAGCTCTTCATAGATCTCGCGGTGGAGACACTCACTCGGGCTTTCGCCTGGTTCAATCTTGCCACCGGGAAACTCCCACTTGAGGGGCATACTCATCGAGCGGCTTCGCTGGGCGGCGAGAACCTGGCCATTACAAACCAGCACTGCACAGACTACTGAAACTGTTTTTTTCATTTTTCTGCCTAAGTGATTCGGCGTTTTTCGGTTTGAATTTTTATCAACCGCCAAAGCAACCATATCTATCACGATTTGCTATTTATCTAAAACAATTTCAGATATCGTTGGACTTGACGAAGCACTGGAAATGTTTTCCCGTTAGTCAGGTGAGAATGGTTTCAGGAGTAGGCGTGGAATGGAGGTAGGCGTGAAAAGTAAAGAGCAGAGCAGCAGCACCCCGAGAGTCATCTATCTCTCCCACGGCGGCGGCCCCTTGCCGCTGTTGGGTGATGAGGGCCACCGAGAAATGGTGGCGGTGCTAAAGAAGCTGGCTGCCGACATAGACCGGCCGGCAGCCATTGTGGTGATCAGCGCCCATTGGGAGGCCACGACTGTCTCGATCACCTCGGCTGCCACCCCGTCACTGCTCTACGATTATTACGGATTTCCCGAAGAATCGTATGCCATCAGCTACGCACCGCCCGGTGCACCGGAGTTAGCCGCTGCTCTTGGCAAGAGCTTGGCCGATAAAGGATTTGACGTCGCGCTGGAAGGACAGCGGGGTCTTGATCATGGCGTATTCGTCCCGCTGAAAATCATGTACCCGCAGGCCGATATCCCCTGTGTCCAGCTCTCTCTGCTCGCCGACCTCGACCCAGCCAGACATATCCGCCTTGGCGAGGCGATGGCCTCTGTCGCTGGAGCGGAGCTGCTGGTCATCGGCTCGGGGTTTTCCTTTCACAACATGCGGGCCTTTTTCACCGCTGACACCAGGGAGACGGCGGCAATGAACGAAGCCTTTGATTCCTGGCTGGTCGAAACCTGCAGCAGCACCACCCTGGGGGAGGAGGAGCGCCGGCGGCGGCTGGTGCACTGGTCGGAGGCACCGCATGCGCGCTACTGCCATCCCCGCGAAGAGCATCTCCTGCCGTTGCATGTCTGCTACGGCCTGACCGGTCGGGCCTGTTCGGAGATCCAGCGCCTGCGGATCATGGCCAAACGGGCCAGCACCTTTCTCTGGTGAAGAAAAGCGTCATTCGCTGTCACGTGGAGAGAAAAGCCAGATGAAGATACTGGGTATCCAGGAAGAGCACGATCGCCCAGGGTTCGAACTCTTTTTGCAGAAGGTTTCCGACAAACTCGCCGCTGCCGTATGCAAAAAATTTCAGGCCTATGCTGAACTCAATGACCTTTATCAGTGCGCCAGCCTGAAAGTGCTGAACCCGAGAATCTGGGGGTATAAGGGCACCATCTACAAGCTTCGGGTCGATTGCGGCAAGGAGTCTGCCCGGGTGCTGTTTGCCAAAACCGCAGACAACGATATTGTACTGCTGCATGGATTTATAAAAAAGACCCGTAAAACACCAGCTAAAGATGCCAAAATTGCCATGGCCAATTTCGAGCGCCTGAAAAACCACGCCGCAGTTTGCCCATTGCCATTGGCCAGGTACCTGGCCTGAATTCCTCGATTCCAGCAGGCGAAGAGCCTGCCTGGACCAGCGAAATGACGCTCGGGGTTACCCCGCCGGTCAGATAGTCCAGAGGCAACAGGAAGAGCACAACCTTGAGGAACGGCTGAAGCCAGGAGCGATCACGGTCAGGCCGACCGCTCTGCTGTATCACTTCTTACCTCTCTTTGAGCTTTCCCTTTCAGATGCCTTCGGCCAGCACTGAACCCGGGCCGGCGAGAGGGCGGAAGGTCTTTTTCGACGAGCCACAGAAAGGACACTTCCAATCATCGGGAATATCCTTGAAGGCGGTTCCCGGCGGAATGTTCGTCTTGGCATTGCCCTTGTCCGGATCATAGACAAAACCGCAGTTACTGACCTGGCACTGGTACATGTCTTTTGGGTCGGCCATCAAATACCTCTTTGGTTTGGGGTTATGCTGCTTTGCCAAATTTTCCTGATAGTAATAAATATCAAAAC
>JAZBOD010000357.1:0-5797 GCA_036350955.1 Desulforhopalus sp.
AACTCTCTGACCAGACAGTGTTTGCACTCGCGACGCCTGGCCCTTCTGCATCCGGTCAGCGGTGCAGCCATGGAGTGGACCGCTCCGCTGCCGGAGGAGATGCTGCGGCTCCACCACCTCCTTCCCGGCCGTCGGAACAGATAAAATACAGCAAAAGGGTCTGCCTGGCACAGTGACAACAGAGAAGAGGGGGAAGGGCATGGCAACTATGCAGGCTCTGGTGAAGACCAACCATGGCGCGGGACTGTGGCTCGAAGAGGTGCCTCTGCCGGTTCCCGGCAGGGAGGAGGTGCTGATCCGCGTCCTCCGCACCGCCATTTCGGCACGCGATGCGTTGATCTTCAACTGGGATGGCTGGTCCCGCCAGACCATTCCCGAGCCAATCCCGATCGGCCATGAATTCGTCGGCGAGATTGCGGCAATCGGCCAGGATGTCCGGGGCTTTCAACCCGGTGACCTGGTCTGCGGCGAGGAGTATCTCCGGTGCGGGCGCTGTGAAAACTGCCTTGCCGGATTGACCAATTTTTGCCGCAACCCCAGTCAGGTGGGGGGAGATCGCCCGGGATCCTTCGCCCAGTATCTCTGTTTACCGGAGACCAGCCTCTGGCGCTGTGATCCGGCTATCGATCTGGACATCCTTGCCTGTTATTCCTCACTCGGCAGGGCGATGCACACTGCTCGGGTTTTTGATCTTCTCGCCAAAGATGTCCTGATTACCGGCGCCGGGGTTTTGGGCTGCATGGTGGCGGCGATTGCCAGGCATACCGGTGCCCGCCATGTGGTGGTAACCGGTGTCAACCCCTTCCACCTCGACCTGGCCGTCCGGGTGGGCGCCAGCCACGGAATTGATCTTACCCGGGAAAACATCGCCCTGGCCCGACAAAAACTCGCCATGCGGCAGGGCTTTGATGTGGCCCTGGAACTTTCCGGCCAGCCGGCAGCCCTGCACGCCGTTCTCGCCAACATGCGCCAGGACGGCGGCATCGCCCTGCTCGGTATCATGCCGAGCACCGCGACGATCGACTGGAATGCCATAGTCTGTAACAGTCTGACGATCAAAGGGGTGTACCGGCGAAGAATGTTTCACCCCTGGGCAAAGGTGACGGTAATGCTCGGCAACGGTCTTGATGTCTCCCCGCTGATCACCCATCACTATGGTTATCGCGATTTTCTCGAGGCCTTTGCCGTACTCCGCTCCGGCCATTCGGGCAGGATCATTCTCAACTGGGCGAGAGCTACCGGCATCAAACCCCCACCCTTACCGGAGAAAGACCATGATTCGGATCCCCACCGCCACCAGCAGCAGCGTACCGACCATTGAGGGGGCCGGGGTTCACCTCCGCCGGGCCTTTGGTTTTTCCGCCCCGGAACAGAGCGACCCCTTTCTTCTCCTCGACGATTTTCGCTCCGATTCTCCGGCAGACTATCAGGCCGGCTTTCCCTGGCATCCCCACCGGGGGATCGACACGATCACCTACCTGCTCAAAGGCGAGGTCGAACACGGCGACAGCCTGGGCAACAGCGGAACGATCTCCGCCGGCGATGTCCAGTGGATGACCGCCGGCAGCGGCATCATCCATCAAGAGATGCCCAGAGGTGACAGCAAAGGGGCGATGCACGGTTTCCAACTCTGGCTGAACCTGCCGGCGGCAGAAAAGATGACCCGGCCGCGCTACCGAGATATCCGTGCGGCCAGCATTCCCTGGGTCGACCATGGCAACGGCTGCCGGATCGGGGTTATCTGCGGCCGGGTCGGCGAAGTTTGCGGCCCGGTCACCGGAATCAGTACCGATCCGAGCTATCTTGACATCACTCTGCCCGCCGGGGCAGAGTTCCGCCAGCCCACCACCCCGGGATACACCGTTCTCGCCTATATCATTGCCGGTTCAGCCAGCTTTACCCCGGGAAAGGTTGAACGCGTGGCGGAGAAGACCCTGGTACGGTTTGGCGATGGTGAAGAGATCATCGCCCAGGCTGGCGCCTCAGGTGCCCGCTTCCTGCTGTTCTCCGGCCGGCCCCTGCATGAGCCGATTGCCTGGCGGGGGCCGATCGTCATGAACACCGAGGAGCAGCTCCGTCTGGCCTTTGCCGAATACCAGGCGGGGACCTTCCTCAAATAGCTGACAGATCGAGCAGAACACCTATTTTTTGCCGAGTTCCTTTTTCAGTCTGGCCTCTATATCGGCGAAAAGATCCTGCTTTTTCTTGCTCAGTTCCGCCTGGATTGCCGCGGCCTTTTTGCCGACATCCTGTTTTTGTGCCTGAAATCGCTCAAGCTCCCGGGCAAGAAGGTTCTCCTGCGCCGCCTTTTTCGGCAATTTTTCGATCAGCAGGTGATCGGCGATGCTCAGCCTGAGGCTGAAGGGGTCGCTCAACATGCTGACAATCCCCAGTTTTTCCAGGTTCCGGCAGACAGTCGTGCCCAGTTCCACCGAAACCCCGACCATCGCGCAGAGATCTTCCAGGGAAGGAGGCCCCCCTTCGCGATGCTGGAGAATTCTGATCGCCGCGACATAAAGGTGTGCTTCGTTGTATGGATCCATAGAAAAATTCCCTTCAGCTTGCCAGCCTCGGCCGCCGGGCGGCAAGCCGCTGCAAAAATGAGTCGTCAATTTCGCCAAGCCCGCCAAGAGTGGCATCGGCCCGGGAAAAATCGTGGTGCCGGGTATATTCGTTGGCGACCACCACCCCGTACATCCCCGCATCTTTGGCGGCATGAAGACCATGGCCCGAATCCTCAAAAGCCACACACTCGTGGGGAGCCAGTCCCAGACTGGATACCACCTTGAGGTAGATCTCTGGATCGGGCTTTTTCTTTTCAACCATATCGCCGCCCAGGACCAGAGTAAAAAAGTCGGCCAAACCATGGCTATGGAGAAGATCCATCGCCTCGCGCCGGTGGGACGAGGTGGCCACGGCCAATGTCAGCCGGCCATGATAGGCGGCGAGGATCTCCCTCACCCCATCGCACAGGGGGATTTTCCGGATCAGGCCGAGATAGACCTGCTGCTTTTTTCGGACCAGTTCCGCCACACTCAACCTGGTGTCGGCGCGATGATCGGCAGCAACCCGCTCATTGCTGGTGCCGACATAGTCAAGAAACCGTTCGGCGGAAAACTCCGCCACCCCGTGGCCCAGCAGGGTCTGCCGCCAGGCCTGGTAGTGAATCATCTCGCTGTTGACCAGGGTTCCGTCCAGGTCGAACACCAGAGCTTTGATCATCGACTATCCTCTAAAATTTTCAAGGTGTTCCTCGCTTGATGATTGCGCCGCCGCTCCGGAAGAGATACTCTCCTTTGACGATGAAATCAAAAAAAATCGTCTGCCTGAAGAGCGCGACGATACCTTTGAGGAGCACGCCTTTGCCGCTATTTCCTGCCGCATGCCGACCGGTGTTGATCGGCAGCCTGCCCGGAACCGATCACCGGCAGGCGATGCAGCTGATCACTGCGCACTCTCCGGAGATCCCCCTCTGGCAACAGCTGCCAAAACTCCCCCGGGAAGGGATGATCCGTCAATTTTTAAGCGGTTTCCCCGGTCTGGTGGAAGAGGGCGGCAAATTTTGGGTAGCCGCTGACCGGGAGGATTTTCCGGAAAAAATGACCTCCTTTTATGAAGAGTATCTTAGAGTCAGTGCAGTCCCGGACCAACTCGGCGCCTCGCGGTTTGCCCTGGGCCGTGATACCGCCCCCGGCTTTTTTACCCTGCTCGACAGTCTCGGGGCCTCGCCCAGGCCGCCTTTCACCGTCAAAGGCCAGGTTACCGGGCCGATCACCGCGGGAATAGGTCTCAAAGACCAGCAGGGACACCCGGCAATTTATGACGACAATCTCCGCGACATCCTCATCAAACTGCTCGCCCTCAAAGGGCGCTGGCAGGCCGCCATACTGCAGCGCTACACCGGGTCGATGCCGCCACTGATCTTTATCGACGAACCGGGCATGGTCGGTTTCGGTGCCGGCGGTTTTGACGGGATATCCGTGGAAATGGTCAAGAGCGCGGTCAACGGGGTGATCGATGAAATCCACGCCGGCGACGGCCTGGCCGGCATCCATATCTGTGCCAACGGCGACTGGGGGCCGGCTCTGGACTCCACCACCGACATCATCAGTTTCGACGCCTACTCCTATTTTGACAATTTCATCCTCTACCGTGAGCCACTTTGCCGCTTTCTCCGCCGCGGCGGAATCCTCGCCTGGGGGATCATCCCCACCGGCGATCCCCAGGCGGTCCTCAACGAATCGACGGCCAGCCTCTTTGCCCACTGGCTCGAGCAGCTCGACCGGCTTGCCTCCCTTGGCTTCAGCCGGCGACAGCTGATGAACCAGACCTTCATCGCCCCATCCTGCGGCACCGGTTCCCTCCCCCCGGAACTGGCGAAAAAGGTGCTGGCGATGACCAGTTCACTCTCCACCCTGGCCCGGAAGGCTCTGGCCCAGACCGAATACTGAACCTGTACTATCCTGCCTGACAAAAGGCCCCGGGGGGATGCCCTTTTGTCAGGCCTCCGCCGCTGTCCCGGAGGCCTGGGGCAAGGGCCTTTACTCTTTTACCAGGGTGAAAACCTTTTTCAAGGCACCGCAGATCGGGCATCTCTCCGGGGGGGCACCCAGTTCAATATAGCCGCAGACCGTACAGAGATAGAACTCGCTCTCCGCCAGATCAGTCCCTTTCTGCACCGCCTCCAGGGCCTGCTGGTAGATCCGGGCATGGACCGCCTCGGCATCAACGGCAAATTTGAACATGGTCTTCGCCTTATGCCCATCGGCCTCGGCCAGTGCAACCATCGGCGGGTACATTTCGGTGAACTCATGGGTCTCACCGGCAATGGCGGACTGGAGGTTCTCCGCGGTGGAGGCGATCATATCAAGGGCCTTGAGGTGCCCTTCGGCATGGATCCGTTCAGCCTCGGCGGTAGTCCGAAACAGTTTGGCGATATTGACAAAACCGTCTTTTTCCGCCCTCTTGGCAAAGGCCCGGTATTTCTGGTTGGCCTGGCTTTCGCCGGCAAAGGCCTCCTGGAGATTGTCGGTGGTACTGGCCATGATGTACTCCTTTTTCTTGTTGTGGTTAGGGGGGGTAGGCCGATCACTTCTGCCTTACCGATATCGCCGCCCGGTGAAGACGGCCTATCATTATTTCCCTTTTTTCCCTTTTTGAAAAGGAGCCTTTTGCAAAACTGAGATTTTCGTTCAAAATAAAGGCATGCGAAAAATTTTACCGCAGGCATAGTTGATATTCCGAGGATAAAATTTTGAGCATAACGCCGAGTTTGGACGAAAAGATTGTTTTACACATGGCTCAAAGGATATGTACTATGGAACGTGGTACCCTGCGCCTGAAGCGCCACGAAGAACGGCGGCTGCGTGGCGGCCACCTGTGGATATACAGCAACGAGGTGGACAGCAGCCTGACCCCTCTTCGCCAATTTCGCCCAGGCGAACAGGCAACAGTTGAAGACCATACCGGGAAAAGCCTCGGCACCGCCTATGTCAATCCCGCTTCATTGATCTGCGCCCGGCTGATCAGCCGTGACAGCCGGCGCCTCGACCAGGATCTTCTCGTCCAGCGCCTTAAGCGGGCTCTGTCGCTGCGCCAGCGCCTGTTCACAGCACCATGCTACCGTCTGGTGTACGGAGAAAGCGACTTCCTCCCCGGCCTGGTGGTCGACCGTTACGGCCCCCACCTCAGTGTTCAGCTCAACACCGCCGGCATGGCGGCGGTACAGTCTGCGGTAATCGATGCCCTGCTCCGGGTCGTCGGCCCGGAATCGATCCTCCTGCGCAATGACAGCAGC
>JAZBOD010000358.1:0-14102 GCA_036350955.1 Desulforhopalus sp.
GAGACCGACGGAATATCCCTGCTGTTCTGGAGCCAGCAAGCGGGATCGAACCGCTGGCCTGCGCTTTACGAGAGCGCCGCTCTACCGACTGAGCTATGCTGGCTTTGCCAGGTGGGAGAGGTGCTGCAGAACTATCAAATCCCTCCCCATTCCAGACCGCCTGTATAGCAGGAATTTCTTGAAAGTTCAACCTCAATGCACTATAAGCCTGGGATTATGGCTGCCGATCCTGCCGGACCAGATTCCGGGAAAAAACGCCGAAACCGGCGCGACATGACACCTGCGGGCCCCCATCGGCGATGATTGGTCGACTCCTGCTGCTTTGCTCTGCTCTGCTGCTGCTCGCCGGTTGCGATACTCCTCCGCCGACGCCGGTTGCTGCTCAAGGACACTGCGTTGACTGCCACCAGGTGGAACTCGACCCCCATCATCAGCTGGCCTGCACCAGCTGCCACCGAGGAACCGAACCGGCCAAAGACCAGGAAAGCGCCCACCGCGACCTTCTTGCCCGTCCCGCCCCCCCCGATCATCTCCAGGAAATCTGCGGCCCCTGTCACCAGGAGACGGCAGAGCAGATCGGCAGCAGCAGCCATTTTACCCTGCCGAGAACCACCAACCTGTTCCGCACCGCCTTCGGCGCCGAAGAGCGCCTCGCCAGCTTTCTCGACACCCCGGCCAGCCTCGAGCCGGAAAACATCCTCGAACTGGCCGACGACCTGCTCCGCCGCCGCTGTTTCCGCTGCCATCTCTATCATGAAGGCGATGGCTATTCGGCGGTGCAGCGAGGTACCGGCTGCGCCGCATGTCACCTCCCCTACTTTGAGGGTCGGCTGGTCTCCCACCGCTTTGGGCCACCGCAAGATGAGCAGTGCCTCTCCTGCCACTACGGCAATTATGTCGGTTTTGACTATTATGGCCGCTTCGAGCACGACCTGACCTATGAATACCGCACACCATTTCCCTCCGAAGGCGCTGCATCCCGCCCCTACGGAGTGGAATATCATCAGCTGCGGCCGGATATCCACCAATTGAGCGGAATGCGCTGCATCGATTGTCATAGCGGCGGGGAACTGATGCACAGCTCTGGCGAGAAACCCGCCTGCCGTGGCTGCCATTTCCCGGACCAGCTGACCAAAACTGTTCCGCCACGAGTTGAGTTAAAAGAGAGCCAGGCGGTACTCCTCGGCAGCGACGGGCAAAGACGACCGATTCCCATGGCCAGCCATCCGGCCCACTTCACCCGGAGTGAGGAGATAACCTGCCAGGCCTGCCACGCCCAGTGGAGCTTTAACGACATCGGCAAACACTATCTGCGCAGCGACAGTTTCTTTGTTGACGACTGGTGGTTTCTCGCGGTACAGGGCAGCGACGAAGTGGAGAGGGTGATCACCATCAACAGCGATTTTGATCTGGCTGAAGAGCTGCCGGTCGCCATGACCGACAAGCTGAGCGGTGCCGACCGGCCCGGTATCTGGCTGAAGGCGCTGACCATGCGCCGCTGGGAGGAGGTGATCCTCGGCCGTGATCAGCAAGGGCGGATCAGCCCGATGCGGCCGGTGGAAGACTGGTATCTCAGCTGGGTCGACGAAGAGGAAACTGTCCGCTACGACTCCCATCCTTCGGCCACCGCGGCACATGGCGGGCTACGCCCCTATGTCCCCCATACTACCGGGCCGGCCGGACTCTTTGCCAGCGAGAGAATTGCCCGTTTTCTCCGGGAAGAGGCCGCAGCCCAGGCCGTTCCAGCTCCGATAAACCAGGTCGACAGCTCTTTGCAGGTGCGATGAACAACAGCTCTTCCGGGGCGTATCCGCCCACCTTGACGACCGGGGGACAGAAGTGCCGACAAAGCTTGCCGTGTATTCTTGTCCTGCTCTACGGCGTACTGCTCCTGACCGCAATCCCCGCCCTGGCCGACAACCGGCACCCGACGCAGCGCCCCTATGTCATCGACAACCGGCAGTACTACCCGATCCCCTCCGCCCGGGGTTTTCGGGAACAGGGTATCGCCTCATGGTACGGTCCCAGCTTTCACGGCCGGCCGACCTCCAACAGTGAAACATACGACATGTATGCGATGACCGCAGCCCACAAAACCCTGCCGATGGGGACGATGCTCCTGGTGAAAAACCTCGAAAACGGCCGAAGCACGGTGGTACGGATCAACGACCGGGGGCCGTTTATCCGCGGCCGGGTAATCGATCTCAGTTACCGGGCAGCGAAAACTCTGGATATCATCACCAACGGCACGGCACGGGTCCAACTGGTGGCCCTGGCCGAAGGCCACCCCGGCAGCCGTGGCGGACCGCCAATCCTCGATTACCAGGATCTGGAGAGCGGCGAATTCTATGTCCAGATCGGCGCCTTTGCCAACAAGGACAACGCGATAAAGCTGCAGAAGCGTTTCAGCGATGCCGGTCACACCACGGTGATCCAGCAGTATCAAGGCGAACCAGCCCCCCTCTACCGGGTCCAGGTCTATGCCGGGAAAACCCTGGCCAGTGCGAAACGGGCGGAGAAGGCCCTTCTCGAACACGGCTACCGCGGGGCCTTTATCATTGCCAGATAGGGCGGGGAAAGCGTCTGGTCAGGGCAATGCGGCAAAGAGGGCCCTGAGCTTGGTGTGGTCTTTTACCCCGGGCTGCAGTTCAACCCCGGAGTTGATGTCGACGGCATAGGGCTGCACCGCCTCGATCGCCTGGGCCACATTGGCCGGAGAAAGCCCCCCGGCAAGGAGAAAGGGCCGCTGCAGGGCCAGGGCGGCAATCAGCGACCAGTCAAACGCCGCGCCGGTTCCCCCGGCCATGCCGGGATGGTAGGTGTCGAGCAGGAAGGCGTCGACCAACGGCGTGTAGGGCGAAAAATCGGCGGCACAGCTGGCCGGGCCGATCCGCAAGGCCTTGATCAGCTGGCAGTGCGGCAGGGCCCGGCGCAGTTCTGTACAGTAAGCAGGCGATTCGTCGCCGTGCAGCTGCAGGGTGGAGAGCCCGAACCCGGCGGCAGCCACCACTTCGGCCAGGGGAGCATTGACAAACACCCCGACCCGGGCGACCAGGGGGGGCAGCTGGGCAATGATCGCCCCGGCGGCTTCGGTGCTGATCGAGCGCGGGCTGCGGGAGTAAAAGATAAAGCCCAGGGCATCCGCCCCACAGGCCACGGCGGCAAGGGCGTCGACGGCACGGGTGATGCCGCAGACCTTGACCCGGGTTCTCCCCCGGGGATGACTCACCGCCCCGCTCCGCCGCCTGCCCGGATGGACCGCAGCAGAGAGCTTGCCGACCCGGCCCGCATCAGCGTCTCACCGATCAGTGCCGCCGCAACCCCGGCCACAGCGAGCCTGTGAAAATCTTCGGCGCTGCGCAGCCCCGACTCGCTGACCACCGGGATCTCCGCCGGAATCAGCTTTTTCAGGCGAAAGGTGGTATCCAGATCGATGGTGAAATCGCGGAGATTGCGATTATTGATACCGATCAGCCGGGCTCCCGCCGCCAGCGCCAACTCGGTCTCTCTTTCGTCGTGCACTTCAACCAGGCTGTCCATCCCCAGGGCGGCAGCCTGAGCCTGGTACTCCTCGAGCTGGCGGTGATCGAGAATCGCGGCGATCAACAGCACGGCATCGGCTCCGTGGACCCTGGCCTCCTCGATCTGCAGCGGATCAATGATGAAATCCTTGCGGAGCACCGGCAAGCTCACCGCCGCTCGGACCGCCAGCAGATCTTCGAGGCAACCCTGGAAAAAATCGACATCGGTCAGGACCGAAACCGCCTGTGCCCCTTGTTGCTGATAATTAGCGGCAATCGCGACAGGGTCAAAATCGGCACAGATCACCCCCTTGGAAGGTGAAGCCTTCTTGACCTCGGCAATCACCGCCACCCCGGAGTAGTCAAGCAGTGCCCGGCCAAAGCCCCGCGGAGGTGCTACCGGCAATTGCTGAAACGCCGGAGGTAAAGCAATACCCCGGCGGCGAAGTTCTTCCACCTCAAACTTTTTCCGGGCAACAATCCGCTCAAGAATCATCTCAACCTCCCCCCTCTTTCAGGCTGACGCGGCGGCGGTCGAGAAGCTGATCAGCTGGTCAAGCTTGGCCAGAGCTGCCCCTGAATCGATCAGTTCCCGGGCCAAAACTACCCCTTCAGCAATGCTCGATGCCTTTTCAGCAACCAGCAGTGCCGCCCCGGCGTTGAGCAGTACCATGTCCAGCCTCGCCCCCGGCTCCCCGGCGAGCACCGCCCGAAGTTGCCCCGCAGCTTCTCCGGCATTGGCGCCGCCACGGATGTCGGCAAGCGTCGCCCTGGTCAGACCACACGCTTCCGGGGTTACGCTATAGCTCTCTACCCGGCCGTCATGGCCGTCGGCGACATGGGTAGTTCCGGTAACCGTCAACTCGTCAAGATTCCCCTCACCCCACACCACCAGGGTACGCCGAATGCCGAGACGGACCAGAACCTCGGCCAGAACGTTGGTCAGCTCCCGGCTGAAAACCCCGGTGAGCTGGACGTTGGCCCGGGCCGGATTGGTCAGGGGGCCGAGGATGTTGAAAACCGAGCGGATGCCGATTTCCCGGCGCGGGCCGATGGCAAAACGCATCGCCCCGTGGAGCATCGGTGCAAAGAGAAAGCCGATCCCCACCTCCCTGACGGCCCGGGCCACCGTTGCTGCCGGCAGGCTGAGGTTAATGCCCAAGGCCTCGAGAACATCGGCACTGCCGCATTTTGAAGAGACTGCCCGGTTGCCGTGCTTGGCTACGGCTATGCCGGCGGCGGCGACAACAAAGGCCGAGGTCGTCGAGACATTGAAGGTACCGGACCCGTCGCCACCCGTGCCGACGATATCCATCAGCAGTTCGCCGCCGGCGGTATCGACCCCGGTATCGACAAAGGTTGCCTTGTCGCGCATCACCCGGACCGCACCGACAATTTCATCAATGGTTTCACCTTTCATCCGCAGGGCGGTGATAAAGCTGGCGATCTGCGCATCGGTAGCGGCGCCGCCCATGATCTCGGCCATTACCGCCACCATTTCCGCCTCGGTCAGGTGGCTGCCGGTCACCACTTTGCCGATCGCTTCCTTGATCGTCATCGTTTCAGCTCCTCCTCCGATGGTGTGCCATGTGGTTCACAGCAGGCGCCGGTAATCGGCGGCCATAAAATTTTTCAGCAGCTGGATACCATCCGGGGTCATGATCGATTCCGGGTGGAACTGCACCCCCTCCACCGCCAGCTCACGGTGACGCAGCCCCATCAGCTCACCCTGGTCGGAACGGCAGGTAATTTCCAGACAATCGGGCAGGTCCTCTTCCCGGACAATCAGGGAGTGGTAGCGCATGCCGGCAAAGGGGTTGGGCAGGCCGGTAAATACCCCCCTGCCGTCATGATGCATCGGGCTGGTCTTGCCGTGCATGATCCGTCCGGCGCGGACCACCGTGCCGCCAAAGGCCTCACCGATCGCCTGGTGGCCAAGACAGACCCCGAGCAAAGGCAGACGGCCGGCAAAGGCGCGGATCGCCGCGATGGAGATTCCCGCTTCGCCAGGAGTGCAGGGCCCGGGCGAGATCAACAGCCGGTCTGGGGCCAGCGCCTCGATTTCCGCCAGGCTGATCCGGTCGTTGCGGAAAACCCGGATATCCTCCTCCCGCCCCTCAGCCAGGGCCAGGCCGGCAACAGTCTGGACGATATTGTAGGTGAATGAGTCGTAGTTATCGATGATCAGCAGCATCTTAAAATCCCTTTTCGGCCAGGGCCAGAGCCCGACGCAGCGCCCGAGACTTATTGACGGTCTCCTCAAACTCCGCCTCCGGGTCGGAATCGGCAACGATCCCCGCCCCGGCCTGCAGCCGGAGCTCTCCCCCACGGAGGACAAAGGTGCGGATGGTAATACAGAAGTCCATGTTGTCGGAGAAACCGAAGTAGCCAACCGCCCCGGCGTAGGCGCCTCGGCGGTCCGGCTCCAGCTCATCGATGATCTGCATCGCCCGGATCTTCGGCGCCCCGCTCACCGTTCCGGCCGGAAAACAGGCGGCTAGAACATCGAACTGGTCCCTGCCGTCGGCAATGGTCCCCCGCACCCCGGAAACGATATGCATCACATGGCTGTAGCGTTCGATCACCAGCAGGTCCTCGACCCGAACATGGCCACCTTTGGCCACCCGGCCGACATCGTTGCGGCCGAGGTCAACCAGCATCAGGTGTTCGGCGGTCTCCTTGGGGTCGGCGAGAAGTTCCTCTTCGAGGGCGAGATCCTCGGCCTGATCAACCCCTCGCCTCCTGGTCCCGGCAATCGGCCGCAGTTCGATCTCGGCACCATCCTTGCGCACCAGGATCTCCGGTGAGGAACCGATCTGGACCACTTCACCGAGGCGGAGAAAGAACAGATAGGGACTGGGGTTGATATGGCGCAGGGCACGATAGAGCACCAGGGGAGGCACCGCGGTGGTGGTGGAAAAGCGCTGGGAAAGCACCACCTGGATGATATCGCCGGCAAGGATATACTCCTTGGCTCTGGCGACCATGGCGATGAACTGCTCCTTGTCCATATTGGCCTGGAAGTGGTGGCCGCCGGGAACACCACGGCCACTTTGCTCACCAAGAGCTGCCGGAACCTCCCACCTGATCCGCCGGACGACCTCCTCGATATCGGCCACCGCCCGGGCGTAAAGGTCTTCCGGGGCGCCGCTATTGGTCTGCACCCAGCAGACGACGGTGACGGTCTGACGAAAGCTGTCATGGACCAGAACGATTTTCGGCACCAGGAAAGAGGAGTCGGCAATGGCATCCTCCTCAGCTGCGACCGCGGGCAGCTCTTCGATAAACCGGACCATATCGTAGCCGAGATATCCCACTGCACCGCCGCAGAACCTGGGGAGGTGGGCATAGCTGGCGGCACCGCAGCCGCCGATCAGTTCCTTGATCACCTGCAGCGGATTGCCGGAAATCTGCCGGGTGTGGTTCTCTCCCCGCATGGTCTCCGTGATCGTTGTCACCGCCCCTCGCGAGGAAAAACGCAGCAGAGGGTCGTAGCCGATAAAGGAGAAGCGCCCCCATTTCTCCCCCCCTTCCATGCTTTCAAAAAGAAAGGCATGTTCCCTGCCCTCGGCAACTTTGGCATAGAGGGTGAGCGGAGTATCGAGGTCGGCAACGATTTCCCGGCACAGGGGAACCAGCCGGTACTCCCCGACATCTTTGACAAAGGTGGTGATATCCGGGAGATAATTCGGCATAACTGGTCTGCGGTTGCGAGGAATTGGCGGTTGTCGGCAGGAGAAACCTCTGCGGAAATCGAAGTAACAGAGGCTCAGGAGGAGCACTCTACCAGCAGCAGAGGGGGATTGTCCAGCACTTACCGGTGCTTAAAAACAACATGGCCATGGAATCAGCAGATTCCATGGCCATGTTGCAGCCTTCGACCGGGTCACGGGAGGGGGGGGAAAACCCTAGGCGACCGGGGTCAGCGCGTTGACCCTTTTGGCCAGACGAGAGATCTTTCGCGAAGCGGTATTCTTGTGAATGGTCCCCTTGGATGCGGTTTTGGCAATTACCGAACTGGCAACCCGGAAAGCTTCCTGGGCCGCTTCGACGCTTCCCCCGGCAACCGCTTCGTCAAGCTTGCGGACCATGGTCTTCATTTTGTTTTTGTTCATCCGGTTGCGCACGCGACGCACCTGAGCCTGGCGATTTCGTTTTTCTGCAGATTTATGATTGGCCACCTGGTATTCCTCCTGTGTATAACGCATCCCTGGCAGGGGACGTTAACAATTATCCCTTTGTGCAGCACCGACAAGCGGCCACATCTCGACCCACCGACGGTCCTGGTTTATCCATCCGATAAAAGAAGTGATGTATACTGCGCGAAAACCAAAAAGTCAACAGATATCCGTTATACTCTCTCCTCCGCTGATCTCTGGTTTGACAGAGGAAACCAGGATCGGCTATGCTTAATGGTGACTCTATTTCCGGCCCCCTTAGTGTTGGCGAGAATCACTTTCACCAGGCCCGCTGAGCAACTCATCCCCGGATATTCAAGGCGAGGCGGCGCAGCTCTTTACCCTGGCACGGAGATCTGCAGACTGCCAAGGTCATGCTTTGGAACTGGATCGCCAAAGGCCCGGCAGGCTGGGCAAGGCTATTTTCATATAAAAAGAGATACGCTGATGAGTTTTCCCAAGGTCCTCTTCAAAATTGTCGAAAACCGCCACTGCCCGCTCTATGGTTATGACGATGCCTTCAAACTTTCCGGGATCGCCATCGCGCTGACCAGCGAAGGCGAAAACAGTTTCATCACCACCGCCATCGTCACCTATCCCAGCGGGAAGAAGGTCTGTAAGATCCTCGACAACGACCTCAGCCGGCTGCTCATCCAATATGAGCGGGTTGATAAAATCCCGGTGTGCATGATCAGCTGCAGCGGCTGCACCGGTTCGGTCCGCCTGGAACACCGCCGGGACGATGCCCTGTCCCGCGGCCCGGAATCCTCCCTCCCCGAAGAGCTGGGTTCGATGGTCCACCTGTTGAGCAGCTTCGCCTTTTTCAAAAATATCGACGAAAAGCACCTCAACACCGTCATCAGCTACTTCCAGCTCAGCCATTACCAGAAAGGGGATATCGTTCTCCGCAAAGGAGATCCAAGTGGTCGATTCCACATTATCGTTTCGGGGAGCGTCAACGTCCTCAACGAAGGGGGGATTATCATCTCCAGCCTTGACCGGGGGGAGGTCTTCGGCGAAATGAGCCTGATCTGCAATGACCGGGTCACCGCGACTATTCAGGTTCGGGAAGCGGCGGCGATCCTCTCCATTGACCAGCGCAGTTTTCAGCGGATCGTCGAGATGTACCCGGCGATCCAGCTCTACTTCTCCCGGCTGATGGCCAAACGGCTGAACAGTTCGAACCGGATCCGCGCGGAAGACCTCTCAGCGGGGATCAACGGCAACCTGGCCGAAATTCCCCCCGAAGCACTGTTTCAGACGCTCAATGCCAACAGCAAAACCGGCATCCTGACCATCTCCGATCTCCCCAGGGGAACCGCCCGCTTCTCCTTTCGTCATGGCTCCCTGATCAAAGCCAAATACGGCCAGGACATTGGCGACATGGCCTTTTATCAGATTCTCAAGGAGAATGCCGGACGATTCCGCTTCACCCCGGGTATCGCCCCGGAGGATTTCAGCACCCCGGAGATCGGCTTTTTCATGAAACTGCTGATGGAGGGGATGCGCCGGCTCGACGAGGACCGGAACCAGAACACCAATTAGTCCCCTCCGTGGATTACCGCCGCCAGCCCGCTTGAGTTGGGTATCTTCGACCACCCGGCTTATTCAAGCCGGCCCAGGTAGTTAAAGGTGGAGAGTTTGCCGTAACGACCGCTGTTGCGCACCCGTTCGGCAAGCTCCTGAAGCTCCCGCCGGCTGCTCACCCCGCTGATGTCGACCACCGCGAACTCCAGCCCCATCGCCCGAAGTTCCCCCAGATACGGCAGCAGCGAAAAGGGGCGCTGGGGCACCGTCTGGCTGCCACCGGGAACTTTCTTGACCTGAAAAGGTTCTCCCCGCTGGCTGTACAGCGGACGATCCCCGGTCACCGGAGAGATTCTCGAGGTGTAGAGGGCCGGTGCCGCGTAGACGGTGAGTCCCAGCCGGAGCCCTCCGCCCGGCCCCTTCACCGCTGCCTCTGGCACTATCCCCCCGCCCCGGCAGGCATAGAGCAGTTCCTGCAAAGCCTGACGGTCAGTTTCAATGGCTGCCTGGGCGGCTTCAATACCCAGTTCGGCCAGCAGTGCCACCGCCTGGTGATTGAGCAGACTGACGGTATGGCCGGTTTGCAGGTGCACCTTCTCGCCGGCAAAAAGCTCGATCTGGCTGAGGTGGCCGAGCTGGAAACTGCGAAACCCGGCACGGATCAATTGCTCAAGCTGCCGGCGGCAGTTGGCCAGATCCTGCGGGAAAATTACCGGCGGCAGCGCCCAGGTGACCAACCGGGCCTGTCTACCGAGGATATTTTTCAGCAGTGCCGCCTGGGCGATCAGCTGGCGCTCCAGCGGCAGGAGATAGCGCGCCGGCCGAAAGGGCAACTCTCCCTGCAGGATCTTTAAAGAATCAAGGCGCAGCCAGAGCTCAGGCTGACTCTTGCCGCCGCTCCGCGACCTTTCCCCCGGGGGCGGGGAACCATCCGCCGCCGGCCGGCAGGGCGGCAGTTGACTGAGCAGACGGTTGAGTCGTGAACCTAAGCCCCTTTCGCTGGCGGCAAGCCGCTGGCGGGCGGCGCCAAGGCGGGCGGTCATCACCGCACCTGGGGGGGGCCGCCCCGCCCCGTCCACTCGGTACACCTCGACATATTCTCCACTGGCCAGGGTAAACCCTGCCGGCAGGGCGATGGAGACCCGACTGCCACGCTCACCCCGCTGCTGTTCACTGCCGGTGACAAAAAGACTTTTCAGCCGAAAGGCGAGCCGTTCCCCGGAGGGCTCACGGTGCAGGCGGAGCCGGTCGCCCACCGCCAGCGGTGCCTTGAGAACAAAGCGGCACGTCACCTCGTCACCGACCCTTTTCAGTGCCGAAAAACGGCCCAGGTGCAGGCCGATATTACCGGAGTGGTGGGCGGTGATCGCTTCCGGCGGCTGGGGCGAAAAAAAATAGCCAGGAGCGGTCTTGCGGCTCATCGCCTGGTCAATCAGCTCCCGCCCCCGGCGCAGGGCCTCCTGCTCTTCTCCGGGGGTGGCATCAAGGAGAGTCCGGTACGCCCGAACCACGCTGCCGACGTAGTGCGCCGAACGGAGCCGGCCTTCGATCTTCAACGAGCTGATCCCGGCGGCAAGCAGCTCGGGCAGGGCATCGAGTCCGCTTAAGTCGTTCATTGAGAAAAGATACTTGCCGGAGTCGGCGGAGCTTTGCCGGCCAGCCTTGCCGCCGGTCGGGGTAGAACAGTAGGCGCGGCGGCAGGGCTGCACACATCTGCCCCGCAGCCCGCTTTTACCGCCGAGGTAGGAGGAGAACAGGCACAGCCCGGAATAGGAGAAGCACATCGCCCCGTGGACAAAGACCTCGAGTTCAGTCTCCCCCCGGTGGGCGGCGACCTGGGCGATCTCCCGCAGAGTCAGCTCCCGGGCGAGCACCACCCGGCTGCAGCCCAGTCTGCCGAGGAGGGCCACGCCATCGGCGTTGTGGGCGGCCATCAGGGTCGAACCGTGCAGCGGCAGGCCGGGGAAATAGCGGCGGACCAGCCGGAGCAGGCCAGGATCCTGTACGATCAGCCCATCCGGGCGGAGCGTTTCAAGGAGTGCCAGCAGACGGAGAACCGCCGGCAGTTCCCGTTCAAGGATCAGGCTGTTGGCGGCAATGTAGAGTCTTTTGCCCAGGGCGTGGCACTGCTCAACCATCGCCCCGATCTCCTCAAGGCTCAGCTCCCGGGCAGGGTTGCGGGCATTGAAGTCAGGCGCTCCGACATAGACGGCATCGGCGCCACCGTCGAGGGCAGCCTGGAAGGCCTCCAGGCTGCCTGCCGGGGCAAGCAGTTCGGGAAGGGACATCAGCTTGCCACGACCACCTCTCCGTCGTCACCGGCAAGGAGTACTTTGATCCGTTCATTGGCCTGAATGATGGTGGTCATGCCAACAAAATCGGGCTGGATGGGCAGCTCCCTTCCGCCACGGTCAACCAGGGCGGCCAGCTGGATGGTCTCCGGTCGGCCGTAGTCCATGATGGCGTCCATCGCCGCCCGGATGGTCCGTCCGGTAAAGATCACGTCATCGACCAGGATCAGGTTGGTGTTATCCACCTCAAAGGGCAGGTCGGTGGTCTTGACCACCGGGTTCTGGCTGATCAGACTCCAGTCATCGCGATAGAGATTGATATCCAGGGAACCAAAGGGAACCGGTTGTGCCGCATGCTTTTCAATTATCCGGTGAATCCGCCGGGCGACATCAACTCCGCAGGTGTAGATACCGACAATCGCCAGTCCCCTGGCGTCATGGTTTTTCTCGAGAACCTGCAGGGCAATCCGGCGTATCGCCAGATCGATATCCACAGAGGACATGATCACCCGTTGTTTTCCGCTCACCGGCCCACCCTCTCCCAGAAAAAATCAATTCCCCGTTCGCCGACCCGGTTGATAGCCTCAGGAAAGGCTTCGCACTCCGCGGCAAAAACCTTGGCGGCAATTGCCGCCAGATCATCGTCGTAGTCCAGCTCCACCGCCCGCTGGAGAATTATCGGCCCCTGATCATAACAGTCGTCGGCAAAGTGAACCGTGCAGCCACTCACCGTGCAGCCCCGGGCTTTGACCGCCCGATGGACACGATTCCCGAAATAGCCTTCGCCGCAAAAACTGGGAATCAGCGCCGGATGGATATTGATCACCGCCCGGCTGAGTTCCGGCGGGGGCAGGTACAATTTTAAAAAGCCGGCCAGACAGACGATATCGATCTGATAATCGGCCAGAATATTGTTGATCTGCTGGTTGTCAACCGCATAGTAAGCGGGATAGCCATAATGCACCGCCTTTTTCAGACCAAGCGCCCCCTCGACATTGCTGATCACCACCTCAATCCTGGCATCGAGGGTCCCCAGATTGATCCGCTCGTGGAAATTATCAAGAGTTCTTCCGCTACCGGACAACAGCACACCGAGACGGAGCATGGCTAGATCCCCTCCTGCGGATCAGGGGCGGAGAAGCTCTGCTGGCCAAGCCATTCGCTGATAGCCGTGTCGTAGGCGGCAGTCAGGGCAAAGACCTTCTGCATCAAGCGGAAACGGGTTTCCAGGAGGGTATTGCCGTGGGCGCTGATTTCCGCCAGCACCAAAGGGTAATCTTCCGGGTCGACCACCACCGTGACATCCTGGAAATTTTTCGCCGCCGCCCGCAACAGGGTCGGCCCACCGATATCGATATTTTCGATCGCCTCGGCAAGGCGGCAATCCGGCGCGGCGACGGTTTTGGCAAAGGCATAGAGGTTAACCACCACCAGATCAATTGGCTGCAGACCATGGGCGGCACACTGCTGCTGGTGCTCCGGGTTATTGCGCTGGTTGAGAATTCCGCCATGAATCTTGGGGTGCAGGGTCTTGACCCGGCCATCGAGCATCTCCGGAAAGCCGGTGAACTGGGAAACATCTTTTACCGGCAGCCCAGCCGCCCGCAGTCGGGCGGCGGTGCCACCGGTGGAAAGCAACTCAACTCCCCGTTCACTCAAGGCCCGGGCAAACTCTTCAATACCGGACTTATCCGTCAGGCTGATCAATGCTCTGAAGATCTTCGCCATATTCTTCTCCCGTCAATCTTTTCTGGTAAAGGTTCTGATTTTCCGTCGATCCCGTTTCCCCGGCTTGCCCTCTGGGGGGGCATAGCCGGTTTTGGCCAGCCGGCGCATTTCCCGGTTCTCCTCCCGGGCGCGAAGGCTCTCCTCCGACTCGAGATACCACAGCCTGGTTTCACTGGCCGGGCGCCGCTGTCCGGAGAGGACCAGAACGGTGATCTGCAGCTGTTCCGTGCCGATGGTGATCACCAACTGGTCACCCACCGCAACATTACGGGCCGGTTTTACCCGATTGCCGTTGAGATGGACCTTGCCGCCGTTGACCGCCTCGGCGGCTGCAGACCGGGTTTTAAAAAAGCGGGCAGCCCAGAGCCACTTGTCAAGCCGGACCGGCTGCGTTAGTGCCGCTGTCATCGGTTTCCCCCTCGTCCAGATGAGTCCTCCACGGCACCCGCCGGGAAGCACTCAGCATACACCGGATTACCAGGAGGCGCATGGAAAAAGCGTTTTCTCTCGTGGTTCAACCGGAACTGCTGGAGCAAAGGCCGAAAAGGCGCAGGATCGGTGATCGATTTGGCCGGAGGACGAAAAGATGATTGTCGGGCAGGGGTAAACAGGGTAAGAGGATTGCGTGTAACCAGGCGCAACCCGGCGATTGCTGCCCCGGCGGTGGCAGTCATATCCGCCCGGCCGAGCAGGAGTTGACCACCCAGAACAGTCAGGGAAAAGATCATGCACATCCAGACCGTTGGCCTGCGAGGCCTGAAAGCCCCCGTCCGGGTCAAAGAAAAAGGTGGTCAACTGCAGCACACCATTGCCGAGATCTCGATGCGGGCGAGTCTCTCCGAAGGGTCCAGGGACAA
>JAZBOD010000359.1:0-5267 GCA_036350955.1 Desulforhopalus sp.
CGGCCGGGAGGGGCCGATTATCCAGGTCGGTTCGGCACTGGGCTCTTCGGTGGGGCAGATCCTCCGTCTCTCCGATGAACGGATCCGCAATCTGGTCGCCTGCGGTGCGGCGGCGGGCATCGCCGCCACCTTCAACGCCCCCATCGCCGGGGTCGCTTTCGCCATCGAGGTGCTGATGTGCGGCCTGCAGATGCGGGCCTTCGGCAACGTGGTTATCGCCGCGGTCTCCGCCTCGGTGGTCAGCCGCAGCCTGCTCGGCGGCCATCTGGCCTTTGAAGTCCCGGCCTACAGTTTCAATCATCCGCTGGAGCTCCTCCTCTACCTGCTCCTCGGCCTGGCTGCCGCCCTGATCGGCATAATGTTTATCCGCATGCTCAACTTCGCCGAGATTGCCTTTGATGGCTGGAAATTTCCCCAGCTCTTCAAACCGGCGGTGGGCGGAGCCCTGCTCGGCCTGCTCGGCCTGCTCTACATGCACCTTCCCGGGTTGACCTTTCCGGCGGGCTCCGAAGCCCATGGCTCGACCCTGAATACCCCGATCCCCCACATGTACGGCTCCGGGTTCCCGTTTATCGAAGCGGCGATTCAAGGCCAGACTGCCCTATGGATCCTGGTACTGTTGATCTTCCTCAAACCCCTGGCCACCTCCTTTACCCTGGGTTCCGGCAATTCCGGCGGTGTTTTTGCCCCATCGCTGTTTATCGGCGCGATGCTCGGTGGGGCGATGGGCCACCTTTTCGGCTTCTTTTTTCCATCTCTGGCTGGCAATACCGGGGCCTTTGCTTTGGTCGGCATGGCCGCGATGTTTTCCGCCACCGCCAGAGCACCACTCACCGCGATGCTGATCGTCTTTGAGATGAGCAACGACTACGAGATGATCCTGCCGCTGATGGCCGCCGGGATTACCGCCAGTACCATCGCCCAGTGGCTCCATCCGGAGTCGATCTACACCATGAAACTGGCGAAACGGGGAGTCCGTTTTGTCGACGGCCGGGATATGGACATCATGCAGGGGGTCAAGATCAGCGAGGTGATGCGCAGCAAGCCGGTGACCATTCAGCAGGACGCCTCTTTTGCCGAAGCGATGGCCCTTTTTCAGGAAACCAACCTGCTCGGCTTTCCGGTGTTGACCCCTGACAAAAAACTCTACGGCATTGTCACCCTCCAGGACGTTCACCGTGCTCAGTCCGCCGAGGATTTCAATCCGCGGGAAATGCAGGTCGCCGATCTGGCCATCAGCCAGCCGATCACTGTCTACCCCGACGAACCGATCTGGGCTGCCATCCAGAAGATGTCGCCTCGAGATCTGGCGCGGCTGCCGGTAGTCTCCCGGGACAATTCAGGAACCCTCTGCGGGGTTATTTCAAGAAGCGATATTCTCCGGGCTTACGACGTCGGTGTGGTCCGCAAGCAGCGGGGACAGATCGTCGAACACCAGGTCGATCTCCGCAAGACCACCGAATACATTTACGGCGAGTTGGTCCTCGGTCCGGAGGACAGTTGCCGCAGCGCCATGATCAAAGATCTTACCCTGCCGGAAACAGTAACCCTGGTCTCAATCAAACGGGGTGGAGAGACCCTGATCCCCCGCGGCACCACCCGACTGCTTGAAGGCGACGTGATCACGGTTTACGGCCGACGCCCGGATATCAATGCGATCCGGGACATTCTCAACAGCTGTCCCCTGCCCGCTCACCTCGCCTGAGCAGCATAGCCGACAGCCGGGTTACTCTCCCCCTTCCGCCTCAACCCGGTAAAGCAGCAACCCGCCAATGATGAACAGGCTGAGCACGCTCAAGACCCCCCAGCGGCTGTCGCCGGTCAGCTGGGTGACCAGGCCCATCAGCAGCGGCCCGGAGATCGCGGCAAATTTGCCGAAGACATTGTAAAAACCAAAAAATTCGGCACTCTTTTCCGGCGGAATCAGCAGGCTGTAGTAGCTGCGGCTGAGCGCCTGGATCCCGCCCATCGCCGAGGCGACCAACAGGGCGACCAGCCAGAAGGCGGCGGTTTTCAGTCCCGGATCGGTGATAGCCGGCAAAAAAAAGGCGGTAAGGGTGGCAACGACGTAGATGCCGATGCCAACCAGAAGCATGCTCCGGGTGGAGTAGCGTCTGGCCAGCGAGCCGAAGAGCAGTGCACAGGGAAAGGCGACAAGCTGGATAAAGAGCAGGACGACGATCAGCATGGTCACCCCGAAACCGAGATCTCGACCGTAGGCGGTGGACATGGCGATGATCGTCCCCACCCCGTCGATGTAGAAAAAATAGGCGGCAAGGAAAAGAAAAACCCGGCGGTACCGCCGGATCTCACGGAGGGTGGATGCCAGCCGCCGGAAACTTTCCCGAACCGGGGCAGCCACCGCCGGCAGGAAATGGCGCTGCCTCAGGTCACGTATCGCCGGCAGAGCAAAGAGCAGCCACCAGAGGGCGACAATCACAAAACCCAGCCGGGTCGGCCCCTCAGGCAGGCCACCCTCCATCCCCGCAGAGAGAATCAGACCGATAATCGCCAGAAAGGGCAGAACACTGCCGACATAGCCGAAGGCATAGCCCCGGGTGGAAACCAGATCCATCCGGTCACGACTGGTCACATCGACCAGAAAGGCGTCATAAAAGAGATTGGCCCCGGCCCAGCCCACCCGGGCACAGACAAAAAGGGTCAGGCAGAGCAGCCACTGGCCTCGGCCGGTAAGGGCCAGCGCCAGAGTGAACAACACCCCAAGGAGCAGAAAGGTCACAAAAAAGCCTTTCTTGCGGCCGGGATAGTCGGCCAGCGCTCCAAGAACCGGCGAGAGCATCGCCAGGATAAAGGAGGCGGCAGCATTGGCATAGCCCCAGGTGGCGGTAGACTGTGCCGGACTCATCGCTTCGGCGGCAACCTCCTTGAAATAAATCGGCATCAGGGCGGTCACCATTACCAGGACAAAGGCGGAGTTGGCGACATCATAGAGCACATAACTCCTCTCTTCGCTGGTCAGGTTCTCACTCATTTCCACCTCCCTGTAGCTCCATCTCTCCTCCCGTCGCCGCTGCGGGGATTGTTCTCCCCTTGACGCCGTGCTGTTCCCCGGATTATAAAGCGTCTGACCCGGACGCGCCACACGACGAACACCTCCGGTAAAAATACGGTACTCTGCACTCCCATGAGCCCGAACCTCTACATCCTTTGCGGCAGCCTCTTCGGCTTTGCCGGCGTCCTCGCCAGGTCCCTGAGCAGCCATGCCCTGCGGCCGGTGCTTGACCAGCGCCACACTCTTGAATCCTTCAACCTTGCCGCCGACTATCTCGTTCTCCACGGGTTGGCACTGATCGCCGCAGCAATCCTCAAGCACCTCTATCCCGATGGCCGCTTCCACTGGGCGTGCCTGGCTTTCACCATCGGCACTCTGCTCTTCCAGGGGACGGTTCTGCTCAAGTGCCTGGTTTCGATCAGACCATTCGGTTTTTTGACCCCGGTCGGCGGATTTTTCCTGCTTGCCGGCTGGCTGCTCTTTGCCTGGGCAGCACTTTGCATCACCTCATCTCCCCGATGAAGGCTGATCAGGGCCTGGCCCACCTCCGTCGCCACCACTCTCCGATGCCGATACTCACCTACCTGTCTCTGATCCTCACCACCTTTCTCTGGGGCGGCACTTTTATCTCCGGGCGGATGCTGGCGGCCTCGGTCGATCCGGCGGTGGCCGCCTTTCTCCGCTTCCTGATTGCCTCAACCGCGCTGCTGCTGCTTATCCTGGCTAAAGAGAAGCGGCTGATCCGCCCTCCCCGCAGCACCTGGCTACCGCTGTTTTTCCTCGGCCTCTCAGGGGTGTTTGCCTACAATGTCTTCTTTTTTCAAGGTTTACACCATATCACTGCCGGCCGGGCTGCCCTGGTTATTGCCGGCACCCCTCTGCTGATCACCCTTTTGGCGGCACTCTTTTTCGGTGAAGGTCTCAGCCCGAGAAAAGGCATCGGTATCCTCCTCTCCCTTGCCGGAGCAGTGGTGGTGATCAGCAACGGCCATCCCGGTGAACTGCTCCACGGCGGTATCGGCCGGGGTGAGCTGGCCCTGCTCGGCTGCGTGGTAAGCTGGTCGATCTATTCGCTTATCGGGCGGAAGGTTCTTCAGGAGATCTCGCCGCTGCACGCAGTCTGCATCTCCTCACTGATCGGCACCGCCCTGCTTCTTATCCCGGCAAGTTACCACAATCTCCTCCCCAGCCTGCCGGCAATCACCCTCATCGACTGGACCAACCTCGCCTATCTCGGCATCTTGGGTACTGCCGTCGGCTTTTCCCTCTATTACCAGGGTATCCAGCGCATTGGCGCGATGCGGGCGGGAATCTTCATCAACCTGGTGCCGGTCTTTGCCGTGCTGCTCTCCTGGATGATCCTCGGTGAAGTTATTCGGCCGCTGGTGCTCGTCGGAGGGATGCTGGTGCTCAGTGGCATTGCCCTGGCCAATCTCTCACCGGTGGCGAGAAAACTCTCGTAGATCAACCTGTTCCAGGCCTCGGGGTTATCGGGGTGGGGCTTTTCTGGCGGTCACCAGATAGAGCGGATCTGCCTCGGTCAGCTGGTCGAAGCGGTCCCCCGCCGGCCGGGGATAGCCCCGCACCGAAAGGGCAGAAAAAGCCTCCAGACCACCTGCTGCCCAGAGCATTTCCAGTACCAGGCCGACTCGCTCAAACTCGTGCAGCTGTCCCCACAGGGCGATCGCTTTGGGGGGAAACCAGCGGTTGGTAAAGGCAATCGCGACCAGGCCACCCGGGCGAAGCACCCGACTGATCTCCTGACAGACCGTGAGCGGATCGATCAGGTACTCAATGGCTGCAGTACAGATGACGCTGTTGAAGGCGCCATCGGCAAAAGGCAGCCTGGGGATGCGGTTGAGATCCTGAACCAGGCGATCTTCGGCCCTGCCGTTCTGGTCGAGTTCAGCCCCGTTCATGCCAAGCACGGTCAGCGGGGCAACCGCCGAAGCCTGTTCCAGGTGGGAATCCCAGCCGGCCATCAGATCAAGGGCCGGCCCTGGGGGGAGCAGGTCGCCATATGCAGAACCAAGCAGGCCGAGGGTGGTAGCGTCAAAGTGCTGGACCAGCCGTGGCGCGGCATAGAAAAGCCCATCGTCTGTCTCGTCAAGCCGGCGGTTCCAGTTACCGGCAAAAAAATCGGTGGCCTCACCCCGATAGCGGGCTTGCATCCCCGGTCCGTCGGCGGCCAACAATTCGAGCCAGTCTACACAACGCCCACCGCGCTCGTCGGCGACATCGTGCAGCGCAACAA
>JAZBOD010000360.1:0-3149 GCA_036350955.1 Desulforhopalus sp.
CAGGGGATATTGTAGCGGCCCATGATCGCCACGCCATTGGTCGAAAAGGTCCACTTATCCACCACCGGCGGCTCGGTAAACAGGCCGGTGAAGGCATCAACCAGGGTCCGGCAGGCGACATGTTCCTCGGGGAGCACCCAGCAGGGGAAATAGCACTCGGTGGGGTAGACCAGGCCGGTATAGGAGGGCCGACGGTAGTCGTACATCGACACCGTGGCCTTGGCGTTCTGCACCCCCGGCAACTGCCGGATCTCTTCCAGGGCCCCTTCCCAACTCTCCCCATAGGTCAACCGCCGGTCAACCGAAACGGCACAACTGTCGGCCACCGCACACCTCGAAGGTGAGGTGTAAAAAATTTCTGAGACGGTCAGGGAACCCTTGCCGAGGAAGGGGTCGTCCTTGAGACGGAGGTGGAGTTCCTGAAGTTCGAGGAGGATTGGCGCCATTTTAAAGATGGCATTGTCCCCCCTCTCTGGTGCTGAGCCGTGGGCGCTGACTCCGGGCACATCGACGCGGATCTCCATCCGCCCCCGCTGGCCGCGATAAATGCCCAGCGATGTCGGCTCAGTAGAGACGACAAATTCCGGCCGAATTTTGCTCTCCTCGATGATGTACTGCCAGCACAACCCGTCACAATCTTCCTCCTGGACGGTGCCGGTAACCAGGAGGGTATAGTCGCCATCCAACCCAAGGTCCTTGATGATCCGGCCGGCATAGACCATTGCCGCCATCCCACCCTCCTGGTCACTGGCGCCACGGCCGCAGATCACCTGGTCGTCTTCGTAGCCGATGTAGGGGTCACACTGCCAGTTGTCGCGGTTGCCGACACCGACGGTGTCGATGTGGGCATCCATGGCGATCAGATGTTTGCCCGAACCAATATAGCCAAGTATATTACCCATCGGGTCAATCTCCACCCGATCGAAACCCACCGCCACCATCTCCTGGCGAATCCGTTCGATCACCTGCTGCTCCTGGCAGCTCTCACTGGGCAGGGCAACCATTTCCCGTAAAAATCGGGAAATCTGTGGCCGATAAAATTCAGCCCTGGCCAGAACTGCGGCAAAGTCTATCGTCATCATTTTCACTCCACGCTAAAGAAGGTCTTGTCAGCTGTGCCCAACTGCTGTCTCGCTGGAGATCCGTTGCAGTTCCGCCAGCATCCTGGCGTGCAAATGTGGATTGGCGGCAAGAATCGAGTACGGCTCAACCAGGATATTCGTTGCACCATCAAGGGTCGTCACTTTGGCCCCCGCCTCTTCGGCAATAAGGGCCCCGGCGGCAAGATCCCAGGGCTTGAGCGAGATCTCCCAGTAGCCGTCAAGACGACCGGCGGCGATATAGCAGAGATCGAGGGCAGCGGAGCCGAGGCGGCGCACTCCCCGACTGAGGGTGATCATCCCGGCAAACTCACGGAGGTTGTTCCTCTTGCTGGTACGAAGGTTGTAGGGAAAGCCGGTGACCAGCAGGGCCTGATTCAACTCCGTCGCCGCCGCCACCGTCAGCCGCCGCCCGTTCAGCCATGCCCCCTGGCCCCGCTCGGCGATAAACATCTCGTCGCGGAGCGGTTCGTAGACCACCCCGAGAGTGAGCTGCCCGGCAAGGGCATAACCGATCGAGACACAGAAAAAGGGCACCCCGTGAGCATAGTTGACCGTCCCGTCAAGTGGGTCGATATACCACTGCTGCCCTCCGCCATCCGCCCCACCGCTCTCTTCGGCGAGGACCCGATGCCCGGGATAGCGCCGGCTGATTTCCGCGAGCAGAAAATCTTCAGAACGTCGATCGATCTCGGTGACCAGGTCGGTTTCTCCCTTAAAGGCTATGGTATGCTGCTGCTCGTAGCCGTCGGCGAGAATCCGCCCGGCCTGACGGGCCATCTCCTGGAGATCGTCCAGGTGAGGATACGTGTTCATATTTTTATCCTGTCAGCTCAGCTGAAAAGTTTGGCTTCTGCCAGGTTTCCCCAGGACTATGACCGACCCTGATCCTGCTGTCAATTGACTTTGCCGGCCGATTTATGGTTGACCGGCAGCCCGCTGGTATGCAATTGAAGGCAGGTGGTCCGATATCAACATAACTGTCGGGCTGGTCTGTCTCCACTAATGCGGGCTGAGACCGCAATGGCTAATCCTTGCCTCAAGCACCCCCTGGAGGCGGCGAGCCACAGGGCCGGGGCGGCCGTTGCCGACGGCGCGGCCATCCATACGGATAATCGGGGTGACCTCGACGGTTGTCCCAACCAGCATCATCTCTGTCGCCCGGCCGGCCGCGGAAAAGAGTACCGGCCGCAGGTCAACCGCAATACCGTGGTCGGTACAGAGTTCGAGTACGGTCATTCTGGTGATGCCACTGAGGATGTAGTTGGTGGCCGGCGCGGTAACCAGGGTGTCATCGATGACCGCCATAAAGTTGCTGTGGGTTCCCTCGAGCAGCACCCCATCCCGCACGAGAATTGCCTCCACCGCGCCGGCCTCTTTCGCCAACTGACAGGCGAGGACGTTGGCGGTGAGGCCGACGGTCTTCAGATCACAGCGGGCCCAGCGTTGATCTGGAACAGTGATCACCGCAACCCCGTCCTCTCTGCCCTGTCGGGTGAGTGCCGGATCAAAGCGGCTGACCGTGCCGTACACGGTAAGCTCCGGCTGCGGCTCGGGAAAGGCATGGCCGCGCCGTGCCGCCCCCCGGGTAACCTGAAGGTAGACCAGGGCATCGGCATCGCTCAGCTGGTTACGGCGAACGAGTTCACCTGCCACCTCAGCGAGATAACCGAAATTGGTGATCGGCAGACGCAGGTGCGCCGCACCGTAGTTGAGCCGGTCAAGGTGTTCAGCTACGCGAAAAAGCCTGCCCCGGTAGCTCCGAATCACCTCATAAAGACCGTCGGCAAACAGAAAACCCCGATCGTCCGGGGAGATCCTCACCTCGTCCCGCCCCAGATAGCGGCCATTAAAATAGGCGATCATGGTGTACTGTCCCCCCCGAGATAATTCCAGTGCCAGGCTTCCCAGGGCATCTCCCGGCGGTTTTTCTCGCTATAGGTCTCGACAAAGCCAAACTCTGCTCCATTTTCCTGCAACCAGGCATAGGCCGGAGTGTCGGCAAACGACCAGTTACCGGGATGAAAATCGACCGCAGTACCCAGCATA
>JAZBOD010000361.1:0-5207 GCA_036350955.1 Desulforhopalus sp.
GCCGACAGGACCACCCCGAGAGGGTGCAGGGCGGCGAGCATGGCGACGACGATTCCCGAATAGCCAAAACCGGGGGAGAGATCAAGGGTGAGATAGCCCTTGAGGCCGCACAGTTCTGAGACCCCGGCCATGCCGGCAAGCCCTCCCGAGATCAGTGCGGTGCGCAGGACAACCCGGTTGACCGGGATGCCGGCAAAGGTGCTTGCCCGAAGGTTATGGCCGACGGCGCGGATTTCAAAGCCCCAGGTGGTATAGCGCATCAGCAGCCAGACCAGCAGGGCGGAAGCCAGTCCAATTACCAGCCCCCAGTGCAGCCTGGTCTTGGCGATGATCGGCTGGAGTGTTGCGGCATCGAGCACCGGGGCGGCCTGGGGCCAGCCCATCGCCATCGGATCCTTCCAGGGGCCGAAGACCAGCCAGTTGACCAGAAGCAGGACGATAAAGTTGAGCAGCAGGGTAGTCACCACCTCATCCACCGCCAGGTGGCTTTTCAACAGGGTCGGGCCAAGCAGCAGCAGACCTCCGGCCAGGGCACCGGCGCCAAAGAGCAGGGGGAGCAGCAACCAGCCGGGCAGGTCAACCATTCCTGTGCCGAGCCAGGTGGCGATACAGGCGCCGGCGTAGAGCTGGCCTTCCGCACCGATATTCCACAGTTTGGCACGAAAGGCCACCGCCACCGCCAGGCCGGTAAAGATCAGCGGTGTCGCCCGGGTCAGGGTTTCCGAGAGGGCAAACTTTGAACCGAGGGAGCCCTTGATAAAGAGCAGCAGCGCTTCGAGGGGGGAGGCCCCGGCCCACAAAATGAGCACCGAGCAGCTGAGCAGGGCGGCCGATGCCGCTCCAACCGGCACCATTGCCCGGAGCAGCAGGGAGGCCTTTTCACGGGGTTCAAGCCTCATTGGCTGATTTCCTGCAGGGAGTAGGAGAGCATGATGTCCCGCTGACCGCTCATTGCCAGGCCCAGGTCGCGGGCGGTGGTGTCGGCCGGGCGGATCGGCGGCGAGAGCGTACCCTGGTACATCACCTGGATAAAATCGGCGAGGGTAAAGAGCTCGTCGAGGTCTTCGGAGATGATGATCACCCCGGCGCCATCGTGGCTGGCGGCGATCAGCTGCTGGTGGACAAAGGCCATCGCCCCGACATCGAGGCCCCAGGTCGGCTGGTTGGCGAGAATCAGCTGCGGCGCTGCAGAGAGCACCCGGCCGAGGATCAGCTTCTGCATGTTGCCCCCGGACATCGTCCGGGCCAGGGCATCAGGGCCGGCGCAGCGGACATCGTAGCGCTGAGTGATCTCTTCTGTGCGGCTGGCCAGGGCGGGGAAATTGAGCAGCCCCAGGCGACTGAGGGGTGGCCTGAGGTAGTTCTCCAGGGCAAGGTTTTCCTGAACGGTCATGTCGCCGATCAGCCCGGTACCGGTGCGGTCTTCGGGGATCCTGCCTATCCCCTGACCGATCATCTGTCGGGGATGAAAGGAGGTGACGGGCCTGCCGTGCAGGCTAAAGCTGCCGGAGTCCGGCTGGAGCAGGCCGGCGATCAGATCGGCCAGATGGCTCTGGCCATTCCCGGATACCCCGGCAATGCCAAGGATTTCGCCACTGTTGACGGTCAGTGAGACCGAGTCGAGCAGGGGATGTTGTCGGGAGTCGACGGCACTGATCTCTTTGAGGCAGAGCAGGTTCTGCCCCGGCTGGATCGGTAGCCGTTTCACCTTGGGTACCGTGCCGCCGACCATTTCCCGGGCGAGGGTAGCGATATCGGTATCCCGGGTCGCGCAGTTGCAGGTTACTTTACCGTGACGGAGTACCAGGCAGCGGTCGCTGGCGGCCATCACCTCGCGCAGTTTGTGGGTGATGAAGATCACCGCCAGTCCCTTTTCGACCAGCAGTTTCAGGGTGAAAAAGAGATGGTCGCTCTCCTGCGGGGTGAGCACTGCGGTGGGCTCGTCGAGAATCAGGATCCGGGTATCGCGGTAGAGGGCTTTGACAATTTCCACCCGCTGGCGCTGGCCGACCGAGAGATTTTTGACCAGGCTGCGGTGGTTGAGGTCAAGTTCGTACTGTTCGCAGAGCCGGTCGATCCTCGCCCTGGCCCTGGAGTTGTTACGCCGCCAGGAAAACAGCGATTCGCTGCCGAGGACGATATTGTCGAGCACCGTCATGTTCTCGGCCAGGGTGAAGTGCTGATGGACCATGCCCAGTCCGGCCTTCAACGCCGCCCGCGGTGAACCGGGCGGGAGGGGGACCCCGGAAACTGCAATGGTTCCCTCGTCGGCGATATAATGGCCGAAGAGAATGTTCATCAGGGTGGTTTTTCCGGCGCCGTTTTCGCCTAAAAGGGCAAGGATTTCTCCTTGGCGGAGCTGCAGGCTGATCTGGTCATTGGCAACCAGGCTGCCGAATCGTTTGGTAATTCCCTGAATATCAAGGAGCAGGTCCTGGTTTGGCATGGATGGCATCAGGCCGGCGGCGGTGGTTTACCGCCGCCGGGAGAGGAGGAGAATTAAAAGGTCGACTTCGGCTCTTCGTCGTTGATCTCCACCACGAAACTGCCGGCCTTGATTGCCGCCGCGGTTTCGTCCACCGCCGCTTTCAGTTCGGCGGGCAGTTTTTCGGCAAATTCGTAATAGGGGCTGAGCGAGGCACCGCCTTTGGCCATCATCGTCCACTCCCGGTAGTCTTCGGCGGCAAAGGTTCCGGCCTTGATCCGGGCAACGGCATGGCCAATCGCCGGTTCCATGTGCCAGAGGGCACTGACCACAACCACATCGGTGCCGTTTTCTTCCTTGTTCATGTCGTTGACGTTGCCAAAGGCGAGCAGACCTTTTTCCCGGGCCGCGTCAACCACGCCTGCCCTTTCGGCGTAGAGGATGTCGACTCCGGCCTCGATCTGGGCAAAGGCGAATTCCTTGGCCTTGGGCGGATCATACCAGGAACCGATAAAAGATACCTTGAATTCCACCGCCGGGTTGACCGATTTTGCCCCGGCCATAAAGGCGTGGAAGAGGCGGTTCACCTCACCTATCGGGTAGCCGCCGACCATGCCGATCTTGTTGGTCGTGGTCATTTTGCCGGCGATCATCCCCATCAGATAGCAGGGTTCGTGAATGTAGTTGTCAAATACCGCCATGTTACTGCCATGGGGACCGAAGGAGTCGCCCATCAAAAAGGCTACCTGCGGGTAGTCGTCAGCCACCTTGCGGACCTCACGGGAGATGCCGAAGGCCTCACCGACCACCAGGGCGACGCCGCTTTCGGCATACTCCCGAAGAACCCGGATATAGTCGGTGTTGGAGACTTTTTCCGAGAAGACATAGTCGATTTCGCCGCTCTCTGCCAGGCTGGTGAGCGCTCTGTGCAGGCAGGCGTCCCATTTCTGCTGGATCGGCTGGGTGTAGATCCCCGCCACCTTGATTTTTTCGGCCATTACGGTGCCAGGGATGCAGAGCGCCAGGGTGAATAAGAGAACAGCTGCCAGCAGGGTGGGGTTTTTCATCGGGGGGTCTCCTCAACAGGTTGGGGTGGGTTCTTTTTCCGGGTTTTTTGGGATATTGGGTCTATTTGGGAATGTGCTTTCTCTGCCGATTCTCCGGCTTGCCGGCTCTCCCAGCGATGCAGCCGCCAAGCAAGCCCATGCAGTCTGCCGGCCTTCACGGCAGGACCAGCTTACTCATTGGCCGACTTGAGCATGCACTGGAGCAGGACATTGGCACCCTTCTCACAATCTTCCCAGCTTGACTCTTCGACCTCGACATGGCTGCGTCCGCCCTTGGACGGGATGAAGATCATCGCTGCCGGGGCAATCTGGTTGATGTAGCTGCAGTCATGCCCGGCACCACTTACCATGTACAGAGAGGAGTAGCCAAGCATTTTTGCCGCGTCAAGGACGTTGTCGACCAGATCGGGATGGAAGGGCGCCCGTTCCACCCGCCAGGTGATCTCCATCTCGATCGGGGTGCCGTGCCGTTTGGCAATGGCCTGGAACTCGTTGGCCATCATCTCCCAGGCGGCGAGGGCGTGGCTGTCTTCCCAGGAGCGGATGTCCACGGTAAAGTGCACCCCATCGGGGATGATATTCCGCGAATTGGGGAAGTTGTGGATTTCGCCGACGGTGGCGACCATTTCGCCCTTGATGTGCGCGACCTTGTTGACGGTCTGGATCATCTCGGCTGCTGCGAGCAGACAGTCGTTGCGACCGGCCATCGGGGTCGGCCCGACCTGGTTGGCGGTACCGCTTAAGCGGATATCGTACCAGTGCAGGCAAAGCACCCCCTTTGGCGCGCCGATCTCCCGGTCGTGCCGTTCGAGCATCGGTCCCTGCTCGATATGCATTTCGTAGTTGGCGTGGATCGGGAAGGCCCTGGCCGGGACGGTGCCCTTATAGCCGATCCGTGCCAGTTCCTCGCCCTGTTTCCTGCCGTTGATATCGGTGCGGGCATAGGCCCAGTCAAGGTCAAGCTTGCCGACCCAGACGCCGGAGGCGACCATCGCCGGGGCAAAACGCGAGCCCTCTTCGTTGGTCCAGTCGACAATGACCAGGTCGCGTTTGGTTTCGACCCGGTTTTCCTCAAGGGTGCGGAGGACTTCGAGGGCGGCCATCACTCCGAGCACCCCGTCGAACCGGCCCCCTTTCGGCTGGGAATCAAGATGGGAGCCGCTCATCACCACCGGCAACTGCCGGTTGGTCCCCGGCCTCCTTCCGAAGATGCTGCCCATTTCATCGATGGTCACTTCGCAACCGAGTTCTGTTAGCCAGCGGCAGAAGAGATCCCGGGCCTCCTTGTCCGCATCGGAGAGGGCGAGACGCTGCACCCCTCCCCCTGGAGTGGCACCGATTTCGGCCATGCTCTCCAGCGACTCCCGCAATCGCCGGCCGTTGATCCGTAGCTTTGACAGGTTCATAGCTCTTCCTTTCGTTCAAGGGTTATTGGTGATGATCCCGTCACTGACGGTAAAGTCGCTGCGGCTGATTCTCTCCTGCCAGGTCTCGACCTGGTCGGTCGGTGAGATGTCGACCATGGTAATACAGGAGACCGGACAGACCAGAGAGCAGAGGTTGCAGCCAGCGCAGCGCCCGGTGATGATTTCCGGGATGATCTTGCCCGAAGGGGTATGCAGCGCTGAATGGGTGATCGCCTGGTAGGCGCCGTCGTTGCAGGCAGTATAACAGGTATTGCAGCCGATGCAGCTGGCCTGGTCGATGGCGGCGAC
>JAZBOD010000362.1:0-2965 GCA_036350955.1 Desulforhopalus sp.
AATAGGGGTCAAAAATTTTCGCGCCGACCTCCGGAGAGATCCCCCGGCCGGTATCACTGATTGCCAGGTGAAGCACCTCTCCCGGACGGACCCCGAGATACTCTTGCTGCCCCTCGCTCAACCGGGAGTGTTCCAGGCTGATGGTCAGGGTACCGCCCTGTTCCTCCATGGCGTGATAGGCGTTGGTGCAGAGATTCATCAGCACCTGATGGAATTCAGTCGGGTCGGCAAGGATCATCCCGCAGCGTGGATCGACCTCCTGGCGGATGGCGATCGTTGCCGGCAGGGTTGAATGGAGCAGTTTAACCGTCTCTTTGACGATCGCCGTCGGGTGCAGGGCGACCCGTTCGCTTTTTGTCTGTCGGCTGAAAGCGAGGATCTGCCGAACCAGTTCCTTGGCTCGGTCAGCGGCCTTGATCACCTGGTCAAGGTCACGGGCAGCCAGCGATCCGGGGGGGCAATCCTCCCGGCCGAGCTCGGCATAGCCAAGGATTGCACTGAGGATATTGTTAAAATCATGGGCAATTCCTCCGGCAAGGGTGCCGATCGCCTCCATCTTCTGGGCCTGCTGGAGTTGCCCCTGGAGGGCTCTTTTCTCCTCCTCAATCCTTTTCCGCTCGGTAATGTCCAGAACGGTGAAGGTCACCCCACGGGAGAGGTCTGCCGAGTCGAGCGGCGTCGAGGCCATCAGGACGTCGAGTATCGTACCGTCTTTATGCTGCCAGCGGGTCTCCACCACCCCGGTACCCTTCTCGCCGATCTGTCGGTACTTTTCCTGGCCGACATAGTCAAAATCCTCCTGACTGGGGTAGACCATCCGCGCACTCTGACCAAGCAGTTGCTCTTCTGAGTAGCCGGTCATGGCACAAATCTGCGGGTTGACTTCTTGAAAGATCCGCTCACGGACCACCCCGATACCGGTCGGGGCAACCCGGAAAATACCCTGCAGCCGCTCCTGACTCGCACGCAGAGCCTCTTCCGTTCTCCGCCGCTCGGTGATGTCGCGGACAGCGCTCACCCGCCAGGTATCGCTCCCCTGATTAAAATTTCGCGACTCTATCTCCACCCAGAAAACGTTTTGATCTGCTCTCTTCATCCTGATCGGATAGGGAGGAGCATACTGCTTGACGATGTTTTCCAGGACTTTTGGCTGATCGTCCGGGTGGACAAATTCCATGAAATTCCGGTTGAGCAGCTCTTCCCGGGCCATGCCAAACATCCTCGCCAGAGAGAGGTTGAGGTCGATGGCCACCCCGTTTTTGTGGAGGAGAATACCCTCCATGGTCAGGTCGGAGAGCAGCCGGTTGCGCTCTTCACTGAGGCGGAGGGCCTCTTCTGCCGCTTTCCGCTCGGTGATATCGTTGCAGAAACCGAGATACTGGCCGTTGCCGGCGGCAACAGCCTTGACCGACCACCAGCGCTCCTCACCACCTTTACGGCAACAAAGGACCTCACCTTCGTTCTGGTCCTCACCGAGAACGGTGGCAAAATGCTCCCTGCCGGCCTGACGCCAGGCTTCCGGCAGGAGATCGACAATATTCCTGGCAAGCAGTTCGGCCTCGCTGTACCCGCTCAGCCGACATGCCGCCGGGTTGACCTGCTGATAGTCACCCAGGCTGTCGACCAAAAACACCCCGTAGGGGGTGGATTGCAGATAGTGGCGATGACGGGCATCGCTCTCCCGGAGAGCGAGATCGGCCTGCTTTCGCTCAGTAATGTCCAGGGCAAAGCCATCGATCACCTGGTTGCTGGCGTCTTCGCCAGTATCGCCGATGCTGGTCAGGCGGGCGTTGACCAGCAGCCAGACGTGCTCACCGTCTTTCCGGCGGCCCTCAAGCTCAAAGTTCCACACTGCACCGTCCTGCTGCAGGGCGAAAAGATAGTCCTGCCGCCGAGCCGGATCGACATAGAGCCTTTCGGCGATGTTGCTGTACTCAAAGAGTGCTTCTTCAGGAGAACTGCAGCCGAGGATTGCCGCCATTTCCTGATTGGCCAGAAGCAACCTGCCCTCCAGGCTGTTGCGGAAAATGCCCACCGGAACATTTTCAAACAGGGCGCGGTAGCGGGCCTCACTCTCCGCCAGGGCCTGACGGCTCTGGCGCAACTGGTGATCGAGACTGTGGCGCTGCAGGCTCATCGCCACGGTGGCGGCCAGTTCCCGCTCCGGCACCGGTTTGACCAGATAACCATAGGGAGCGACGCCTTTGGCCTGCTCGAGCAGACTGTCCTGGGAAAAGCCGGTGACGAAAACCACCGGCAGGTCGATTTTCCCGGTAATGATCGCCGCGGTTTCAATGCCGCTCAGCTCTCCGGCCAACTCGATATCCATCAATACCAGGTCGGCGGAACACCGTTCAAGGAGGGCAATCGCTTCCTCGCCGGTGGCCACCGGCCCGACAACCCCATAACCCAGGGCGCGGACAACACTTTCCAGGTTGGCGGCGAGAATACCGTCGTCCTCGACAATCAACAGGTTGGCTTTGGTCATTTCCGACCTCTTTTAGCTGGAAAACGAAGAGTTACCGAAAGTCCTTCTTGCTGTTCAAAACTGAAGGTTCCGCCAAGCTGGTGCCCGCCAAGCATCCGGATCAGCACCATTCCCATGGTATTGGCGGCGGTCCAGTCAAATCCCGGGGGGAGGCCGATGCCGTTGTCGGTGACGGAGAGGGTGTAGCCATCCTTTTCCTGACCGATCACCACCCGGATGCACCCGGCATTGCCGGCGGCGGTCCATCCCGGAGGAAAGGCGTATTTCAGGGCATTGGTCACCAGTTCGTTGACAATCATCCCGCAGGGGACGGCGAGGTCAAGGGGCATCTCCACCCCGACCGCCTCGCTCCAGCACTGAATCTGCCCTGAACCGTAGGAGGTGCGCAGATGGGAAATCAGTGCGGTGAGATAGTGTTGAAAATCAATCCGCGCGAGATTTTCCGAGCGGTAGAGCTTTTCATGAATCAGGCTCATC
>JAZBOD010000363.1:0-9383 GCA_036350955.1 Desulforhopalus sp.
CAAAAGGCCAAGTTGCGCCGCATAACGGCTCAGCGCCAGCTCGGCATCGCCTGCAGCAGCAGGCGTCGCCCCTTCACTCTGCAGACGGTAGATATACCCGTAGATCGCCATCGTCCTCCTCTTTTGCCAAAACCAGCTCCACCCGGTTGCCGGCAGAAAATCAGTCCGTTACTATAGCAGACCTCCTGCCGACATACCGCATTTTCCCGCTGCCGGCCTGTCAGTTCGGGCAATAGAGCGGTAGCTGAGGTCTAACACGAGTTTCCCTTGGTCCGGTCAAGTTGCCCGGTGGGACAGATTTTGGTTCTCATCACCCCAGGACAATGCTATAGTGAGCGCTTCCTTTTTCGCCCTGCACCAACTGACCCATGACACGGAAGGAGGTCCTGTCCGCCGCCCCTCGGCACGCAGCCATGCAAACCTTGCCAAAACTTCTCGAACAATATCAAAAACTCAGTCATTTTGAAAAGGCACTCCTGCAACTGCTGTCGATCATCTACGAACCCGCCCATCTCACCGTTGTTATCAACTGCCTGCGCCGGCTCGACCTGAAAAATCCCCGCGGCAACAAACCCACCGCCGCCAATCTCAGCCACTATTTCGGCAAATTCGAACAACTCGGTCTGCTCACCGCCGACCGGCAGTGTCCTGAAGAACTGGTCGAGAGCCTCAGCAAAATGGCGATCAGCGAGGGACGGTTCAACCAGTTTGCCGAAGCTGTCCAGAGCGAAGCTCCGGTATCCTACTACTACGGCAAATGGAGTACCCGCTGCTGGCGGGCAATGCGCGAGATGCGGATCGGCATCTACCGCCAGGACTTCGCAACGATTGACGACGCCGGCACCTTTATCGCCGGCCAGTGTACCTCCCTGCTCTCCGGACCGCCACCGCTGGTGCGGGTAATGACCCGGCCCTTTGCCGCCGAGTGGTTCCGAAGCTTACCGACTTCATTTCAATTTTACCTGCTCAGCAGCACTTTGCAATACGGCCAGGCCCAGCTTGTCGACTTTAACCAGCCTTTCAATTTTCTCGCCAGCTACCACAGTGAATTCTCCGAACTGAGCAGTGACGAGACCCTCCCTTTTCTCCGCCTGCTGGGCAATGACCTGCTCCTTCGCGGCCGACTGACCGAAGCCGGCGAGCTGCTGGAAAACCACCCCGACGCCTTCAGGGGAACCGGAGCCAGTGGCACCCTGCTCTTTCTCGAGGGAAAAAGCCGGGAGGCCCTGACCGCCTTCGAGGAGGACCGCCGCTTCCTTGGGGAGTTCAGCGGCGGGCAACGGGTCGCCTTCTTTGGCCCCTGCGGCCTGTTCTATATCCTCTGCCGGCTGCAGGTCGGCGGCAAGGGCGATGCCCCGGGGATCGCCGACACCATCGGCACCACCCTCTCTCTGTTTCCGGATACCCCGGAAAACGATGCCTACCGCGCCCTGGCCACAGTTGTCAGCTCGCTGCTTGACCACGGTCAGCTCAATGACCCCCTCAAGCTCCCGAAAGAGAGCAGACAGCCGGCGCTGACCGCGGTCTTTACCGGTATCTGCCAGTACTGGCTCGACAGCCGGATAGACGATACCGTACAGACCGCTCTGACCGGTTTTGCTGTCCGTGCCGGGATCAGCGGCTACAGCTTTTTCGCTCTGATCTCTGAAGAGATTCTCGCCGCAACCGACACCGTCCCTGGGGGTAGATCGGCAGCGGTCGAGACGCTGCGCAGGCAGTGCGGCATCATCCCGCTTTTGCCGATCCTCCAGCCAGAGGAGCCATGGAAGCGGAGCCTCCAGGCCCTGATCTCCGCCACCAGCCCGGAGAGCGACACCCCTGCGCCACAGACCCGGTTGATCTGGCTGGTCGGTTTTACCGGCAGGCGGATCACCATCGCCCCAAAAGAACAGAAAATGTCCCCTGAAGGCGAATGGAGCAAGGGGCGGCCGGTCTCGCTTGCCCGACTTTTCCAGGTAGGCCAGTTTCACCACCTCTCCGCCCAGGACCGCCTGATCGCCGCCGCCATCCAGCGGATCGACAGCCCGGAGAACAACGGCAGCTCCTACTCTCTCGCCATGGAGCGGGCGTTGCCAGCGATGGTCGGCCATCCTCATCTCTACCTGGCCGAGTCACCGCAGACCCCGGTGGAGTTCACCGCCGGCGAACCGGAGCTGCTGGTGGAAGAACAGGGCGAACATCTCCACATCCGCTTTGCCCACCCAATCAGCGGCGATACGGTAAACTTCGTCCGGGAAACCCCATCCAGGGTGAAGATCATCACCATCAACGACAACCACCGCCGGGTGGCGCAGATTACCGGCCCGGAGGGGATCACCGTCCCGATTTCGGCGAGCAGCCAGGTTCTTGCCGCAATCGGCAACATCTCCTCTTTCATGACCGTCCATTCGGCGATCGCCGCCGACACCAGCGACCGCAAGGCCAGCGGGATCGAGATTGTCGCCGCCGACCCGACCATCTACATGCATCTCCTCCCCTTTGGCACCGGTTTTCGCCTGGAGATGTTCGTCAAACCCTTCAAGGAGGGCGGGCACTACCTCAAACCTGGCCAGGGGGTGGCCAACATCATGGCCGAAGTCAACGGCCGCCGGCTGCAGACCCGAAGAAACCTCGCCCTCGAAGAAGAAAAAGCCCGGGAGATCGAAGAACTCTGCCCGATCCTCGACCTGGCCACCGACCTTGAGCAAGAGAATGAACGGGAGTGGCATCTGCAGAACCCGGACGACTGTCTCCAGGCGCTGATGGAGCTGCAGAGCATCCGTGACCAGGTGGTTATCGAGTGGCCTGAGGGGGAAAAACTGACTATCAGCCACCGCGCCACCCTGGACAACCTCAACCTGAAAATCCGCACCAACCGCCAGAACTGGTTTGCGGTCAGCGGTCAGCTCTGCCTCGACCAAGGCCGGGTGATCGAATTACGCGAACTGCTCCAGAAAGTCCAGCAGAGCAGCGGCCGGTTCATTGAAATCGGTGATGGCCAGTTTGTCGCCCTGACCCAGGAGTTCAGAAAACGGCTCGAGGATATCAACCTCTATCAGTCCGACAGCAGCGAAAACGGCGAGGAGGCCAACGAGGTGGTGGTCCACCCGTTAGCGGCAATCCAGCTTGAAAAAATCGCCGGTCAAGCCAGAACCACCACCGACGCCGGCTGGCGGCAGCAGCTCGAGAAAATCCATGCCGCCCAGCAGTTCAAACCAGAGCTGCCCTCAACCCTCCAGGCCGAGCTACGCGTCTACCAGCGGGAAGGTTTCGAATGGCTGGCACGGCTGGCACAATGGGGGGTGGGCGGCTGCCTGGCTGATGACATGGGGCTCGGCAAGACCCTGCAGTCCCTGGCAATCGTCCTCAGGCTCGCCGTCGACGGCCCGTCGCTGGTCGTGGCACCGACCTCGGTCTCGACCAACTGGCTCTCCGAGGTGCACCGCTTCACACCGACCATCCGGATCCACCAGTTCAGCGGCCGTGACCGTCAGGAGACCGTCAACCAGTTGGGCAAATTCGATCTGCTGATCACTACCTATACCCTGCTCCAGCAGGAGAGTGAACTGCTCTCCTCGGTCAACTGGCAGGTGGTCATCCTTGACGAGGCTCAGGCGATCAAGAATTCCGCGACCAAACGCTCCCAGGCGGCGATGTCCCTGCAGGCCCGTTTCAAGCTGATCACCACCGGCACCCCGATCGAGAACCATCTCGGCGAACTGTGGAATCTCTTCCATTTCATCAACCCCGGCCTCCTCGGCAGCCTGAACAGTTTCAACGAACGCTTCGCCATCCCGATTGAGCGCTATCAGGACCGCGAGGCCAGACTGAAACTGAAAAAACTGATCCGCCCTTTCATCCTCCGCCGGATCAAATCCCAGGTCCTTGAAGAGCTGCCCTCGCGCACCGAGGTTACCCTGCGGGTGGAGATGAACCCAGCTGAGGCCCACTTCTATGAGGCCCTGCGCCAGAACGCCATTGATATCCTCGAAAACGCCGGGGACCGCAAAGGCCGGCACCTGCAGATCCTCACCGAGATCATGAAGCTGCGCCAGGCCTGCTGCAACCCACGGCTGATCGATCCGGCCAGCACCATCGCCAGCTCGAAAATGCAGCTTTTCGGTGGGGTGGTCGAGGAACTGCTGGCCAGCCGGCACAAGGCTTTGGTCTTCAGCCAGTTTATCGGCCACCTCGACATCATCCGCGCCCATCTCGACCAGCAGGGGGTCAGCTACCAGTATCTCGACGGCAGCACCAGCGCCAGGCAACGTAAAATCCGGGTCGACAGCTTCCAATCAGGCCAGGGTGATCTCTTTCTGATCAGTCTCAAGGCCGGGGGGCTGGGCCTCAACCTCACCGCCGCCGACTACGTCATCCACATGGATCCCTGGTGGAACCCGGCAATCGAGGATCAGGCCTCCGACCGGGCGCACCGCATCGGCCAGACCCGGCCGGTCACCATCTACCGGCTGGTCTGCCGGAACACCATCGAAGAAAAGATCGTCAAACTGCATCAGGAAAAACGCGACCTGGCCGGCAGCCTGCTGGAAGGTGCCGACATCAGCGCCAAGATGACCTCGGAAGACCTGCTCGAGCTGATCCGCGCCAACTGACCAGCCACTCCCCTCCCTGGGTCTATTCACGGAGCTGGGCGAGGATCAGACCGAAAAAACTGCTCTCCCGCATGGCGTAGGACCAGCCGAGGTGCACTCCGCAGCCGGCGCACAGGACAAAACGCCAGGCATAGCCGGCGAACCAGGTGAACTCGGTGGTCGCCGGACCTGCCTCCTGGCAACCGGGGGCCAGGCGGAAGCAACCCAGCTCATAGACGATTCCCGAAGGATTGAAGAAGGTGTGCTGGTGGGAGCCGTTGACGGCGATTTTTTCCTCCCGGGCAGTAATCCGCCGGCCACAGGCCCGGCAGAGGATCGGCCGACCTCCCCCGGGATGCGGGCCATGGCTGCTCTCCCGCTTTTGCCCGGGGGGCCGGCTGCGGCCGGGCTCCCCCCGCAGACAGAAGCGGCTGTCAGATTGCCCCGCCATTATAGTAGGCAACGATGGCATCGATCAGCCCGGGGATGGTATGCTTCTCCGGCTGGATATCCACCTTGAGGCCCCGGTCGGTCACGGTCTTTGCAGTAATCGGGCCGATGGCGGCGATCTTCACCCCGGCAAGCAGCCGGCGGAGTTCCTCCTGGTCGGTAATGCCGAGCATCTCGATGAAATTGCGGACAGTCGACGAGCTGGTAAAGGTCACCATCTCCACCCCCCCGGAGTGGAGTTCCCTGCGCAGCCCCTCCTGGTCACCTTCACCCGGGCAGTTCTGGTAGACCGGCGCCACCGTGACCTGCGCGCCGGCCCCGCGCAGGGTTTCGGGAAGGATCTCCCGAGCCTGGAGGGCCCGGGGAATAAGGATATTGCGTCCTTCCACCCCCTGGTCGAGCAGACTCTGGGCCAGCCCCTCACCGGTGAAGGTGTTGGGGATCAGGTCGGCGTTGATCCCGTAATTGAGGAGCAGGTCTGCGGTGCTCTTACCCACCGCGGCGATGTCCGGCCCCTTCATGTCCCTGGAATCCATCCCCTTGGCAAAAAGCCGCTCAAAAAAGTATTTCACCCCGTTAAGCGAGGTAAAAAGAATCCAGTGGTACTCCTGCAGCCGCTCCATCTCACTGTCGAGGATGGCATAGGATTCGACCGGCTTGATGTTGATCGTTGAATATTCAAGACAGTTGGCGCCGTACTCCTCCAGCCCAGCCACCAGTTCACTGGCCTGCTCCCGGGTCCGGGTAACGATGATCTTTTTCCCGAACAGCGGCCGTTTTTCGTACCAGTCGATGGTCGACCGCAGGTTGACCACCTCGCCGACAATGATCAGCGACGGCGGCTTGATTCCCTCATCGGCCACCACCTGACTGATGGTGGCCAGGGTACCGACCACCGAACGCTGCTCCGGGGTCGAGGCCCAGCGCACCACCGCCACCGGGGTCTCCGGAGAGCGGCCATGACGGATGAGATTGTCGACGATGATCGGCAGGTTCTTGATCCCCATATAGACCACCAAAGTGCCGACTCCGGTGGCCAGCTTCGCCCAGTCGATATTGGAATTCTCTTTGGTCGGGTCCTCGTGGCCGGTAATAAAGGCCACCGACGCGGTATAGTCGCGGTGGGTAATCGGGATGCCGGCATAGGTTGCCGCCGCGGTGGCCGAGGTTACCCCCGGCACCACCTCAAAGGCGATGCCGGCCCGCTGCAGTTGCTCCACCTCCTCGCCGCCCCGGCCGAAGATGAACGGGTCACCACCCTTGAGACGGACCACGTTTTTCCCGGAGTGGGCGATGTCGACCAGCATCCGGTTGATCTCCTCCTGGGAGTGGCTGTGCTCAGTGCCACCTTTTTTGCCGACGTAGATCAACTCGGCCCCTGCCGGGACATGCTTGAGCAGTTTTTTGCTGGCCAGATAGTCGTAGACCACGACCTCAGCCCGCTCCAGCAGGCTTTTCCCGCGCACGGTGATCAGGCCGGGATCACCGGGACCGGCACCGACCAGATAGACCTTGCCGCTCTTTTTGACAGTGGTAGTTTTTTCTTCCATAATCGCAGATCGCGTAAAGTGAAAAAGGGCCTTCCCCCCTCGGGAAAGCCCTTTGACCGAAAGACCCCGTCTCCATCAGCGAAGATTTCGCCGATACGGCGCTGGCTACAACTGGCTCATGATCAGCTCGGTCACTTCACCGATCGAGGCCGATCCGTCAACGGAAATCACCTTCGGGCCGCCGGCGTTCTTGAAGTAGTTGACCGCCGCCATGGTCCCGGTCTGGTCGTCGTAATAGATGTTGTGGCGCTTGTTGATCGCCTCCTCATCCTGGTCGTCGGGACGGGTTTTCAAATCGCCGCCGCAGACCCTGCAGACCAGTTTACCGTCCTTTTCCACCGGCTTGATCGCCTCAAAGGCAATATGGTTGGGATGGTTGTTGTCGTTGACACAAAGCCGCCGGCCCATGATCCGCTCCTTGGCGATCTCCCGGTCAAGGACGATCTCAATGACGTAATCCAGTGCGAGTCCCTCTTTTTCAAGGGTCTGGGCCAGGGTGATCGCCTGGTCCTTGGAGCGGGGAAAGCCATCGAGAATCCAACCGTCTTTACAGTCTTCCTTCTGGAGACGGGCGACCATCATCGGGATGGTGATATCGTCAGGCACCAGATCGCCGCGGTCAATGAACGCCTTGGCTTTTTTACCAAGCTCGGTACCGCCGGTGATATGCTCCCGGAAAATCGCCCCGGACTCGATGTGGGGAATGTTGAACTTCTTCTGCACAATGGCGCCCTGGGTACCCTTGCCACTCCCGTTCGGTCCGAAAACCAGAATGTTTTTTCCCATTACCTTCATCTCCTTGTTGTTGATATAGGTGGTCGAGCTGTCTCGCTGAACAGCCTGTGTGCAAAATAATCCGGGCAACCGGTGCTGCCGTGCCGCAAGCCGTGCCCGCTTTCCGGCCGGTACCGCTCTTGCGACAGGGTGTTTACTATAGACCAAAAGCCGGGCGGGGGCCAGAAAAATATCTCAGCATAGCTTTTGACTTTCCCCGGTAAAGCGGTTACTTTCACGGGCATTATCAGGCTGCTTGCCGGCCTGTCAGGCCTGGCCCGCCACCGGCACCCCGCTCCCGGCCCTCTCCCCGCTTCGCGCGGCAACATCAACCAGGAACCATCGCCCATGACCAGACAGGAAATTCGCGTCGGCCTGATCGGCTTCGGCACCGTCGGCCAGGGTCTTGCCCGGACCCTTCTTGCTCAGCAGGAGCGCCTCGTCCAGCGCACCGGCATCACCTTCATCCTCGCCTCGGTCGCCGATATCGCCATCGACCGCCTGCCCGAGGAGTTCAGCGCCACCCGTTTCACTCAAGATGCCGCAGATATCTTCAACGATCCGGCCATCGACATCGTCGTCGAGCTGATCGGCGGAATGGAGCCGGCTAAAAGCTTCATGCTCCAGGCGATCGCCCAGGGCAAGCACGTGGTCACCGCCAACAAGGCCCTGCTCTCGGTGCATGGCCAGGAAATCTTCCAGGCAGCGGCGGCAAAAAATGTCGAGGTCGGCTACGAGGCCAGTGTCGGCGGCGGCATCCCAGTGATCAAGGCCCTCAAGGAGGGGCTGGTTGCCAACCGCATTGAGTATATCAAGGGGATCATGAACGGCACGGCCAACTTCATCCTCAGCCAAATGACCGACCACGGTACCCCTTTTCCGGAAGTGCTCAAAGAGGCCCAGGAACTCGGCTTTGCCGAGGCCGACCCCACCTATGACGTCGAGGGGATCGACACCGCCCACAAGCTGGCAATCCTGATGACCATCGCCTACGGCCTCAATGTCCGCCTCGAAGACATCACCGTCGAGGGGATCTCCAACATCGAACCGATCGATATCGAGTTTGCCAAAAAATTCGGCTGCCGGATCAAACTCCTGGCGATCAGCCGTAACCACGGCGACCATATCGAGGCCCGGGTCCACCCGACCATGGTGCCGGAAGAACACATGCTCGCCACGATTAACGGCCCGTTCAACGGCATCCAGTTCCGTGGTGACACCGTCGGCGATGTCCTCCTCTACGGCCAGGGCGCCGGGATGATGCCCACCGGCAGTGCGGTGGCCGCCGACGTGGTCGATATCGGCCGCAATATCGTCTGCAACTCGGTCAACCGGGTCCCGGCCCTCTCCTACCTCCCGGAGAACCTCGGTGAGCCGACCATCACCCCGATGCAACAGCTGGTCTGCCCCTACTACCTACGTGTCACCGCCCTCGACAAACCGGGGGTACTGGCAATGATCACCGGGATCTTCGGCCGGCACGATATCTCGATCAAATCGATGATGCAGCAGGGCCGGGACACCAACGAGCCGGTATTTATCGTCTTCCGTACCCATCGGGCGGTGGAGGGGGCGGTGGAAAATGCCCTGGCCGAAATCAACCGTCTAGAAGTGTGCACCGCACCCACCGTCAAGATCCGCCTGCTTAACCCGGAATAGGCACCTTATGAAATATCTCATCCTGATCGGCGACGGCATGGGCGACTACCCGATCGCCGAACTGGCCGGAAAAACCCCGCTGGAGGCGGCCGAGACGCCGATGATGGACGAACTCTGCCAGCAGGGCGAACTCTTCCTCACCCAAACCGTCCCCGAGGGCTATCCGCCGGGCAGCGATGTCGCCAACATGTCGCTGCTTGGCTATGATCCGGCCGCCTGCTACACCGGCCGGGCGCCGCTGGAAGCGGCGGCGATGGGTATCCGCCTGGCCGCCGACGAAATCGCCTTCCGCTGCAATCTGGTGACCCTGGATCAGGTTGCCGGTCAGGGCTTGGTCATGCACGACTTTTCCGCGGGCCACATCTCCAGCGCCGAAGGG
>JAZBOD010000364.1:0-2805 GCA_036350955.1 Desulforhopalus sp.
CGACTCTCCCACCTATCTATCCTGGCGCATTACCTGTCCAAACCCCTGTAAAAATAAAATATTCTCGTTTTTCTCCTTACCTGGTCCTCTTTATGCAAGTAACTGGGCCAGGAGGGTACCGGTATGAATGTTGCGGTGACCGTTTGGGGGAAGAGAATTTCCCCAGTTTTTGATTCGGCGCAGACTGTGCTCGTTGCCAGGCTGCAAGGCCAGGAGGTTCTCGAGCGACGCTTGTGGACTTTTCCGACCGCACTGCTCGGGCCATTCCTTCGCCTGTTGCGCGAATTGCAGGTGGAGGTGATCATCTGCGGCGCCCTTTGTGAGGGGCAGGCGAGAATTCTTGAAAACCACCGGATCGAGGTGCTCTCTTTTCTCACCGGAGATGTTGACGAAATTCTTAATCTTTTTGCCCAGGGTGGTGATCTGGGGAAGTATACCATGCCGGGGTGCCGGCATGGCCGTTGCCGGCGGATGCGGGCAGCACAGCAGGATTTTTTGGTCGATGAGGCGCCAAACATCCCGTTGAAGAGCGGCTGTTAGGGAGTCTTGTCGAGAACGGTGGCTGTTTAGGGCCGGCTGGAAGCGGGTCGGCAGGTCACCGGAAATATCAGCAGGGAGGGTTGTCATGCCTGGATTTAATCAACGGGGCCCCGCCGGAGCAGGGGCGATGACCGGACGAGGCAGAGGGATATGCCGGACCGGTCAGGAGAGTGAGACGGTGGGCTACGATGTGGTGACTGGAACCGGCGCTGGCCGGGGAAGAGGCCGCGGCTTAGGCTTGTGCCGGCGGGTCCTTGGTCCCGGGCAACGCGCTGCGGGTCTTGGCAGGCGGGCCGTTGCCGAGACCGCCGCCCCAGAGGCAAAGGATCTCGCCCCTCTGGAAGAACAGCGGCAGAAGGCGCTGGCAGAGCTGGCGCGGATCGAGGCACAGATCGCCGGCCAGTCGTCGACCAACAGATAACTCCCCACCCGGGTGGTGGGGAGTTTGTGGAGAGGGCAAAGATGAATGTACTGCTGGTTGCCGGGGATACCCGGGGTCTCACTCAGTTCGAGGCTGCATTGAAAGCCATGCAAAATGTGGTGGTTAAACAGGTGGCCTCCTCCGGGGAGGCTACCGAGGTTCTGGAAAGTGGCTGGGCGTCGGTGGTGGTCTTTGCTGCCGAACTGGCCGATGGTCCCGCCCTGCCGGCGGTAAAAGGGGTGATGAAGAGGTTTCCGCTGGTCAACTGTGCCATGGTCAGCCCGCTGCCGGCAGCGGAGTTTCATGAAGCGACCGAAGGCCTTGGACTCTTCATGCAGCTGCCGGTTGACCCGAGTGCAGCCGAAGCGGCCGAGATGGTTGCGCTGCTCGACAAAATTACTACCCTTCTCGGCTCCGAGACGAAAGGAGTACTCAGATGATCATCAGTGTCGCCAGTGGTAAGGGCGGTACCGGCAAGACCACCGTTGCGGTTAACCTGGCCCTCTCTCTAGCAGAAGGGGTCCAGCTGCTTGATTGTGATGTTGAGGAGCCGAACGCCCATCTTTTTCTGCACCCGTTGCTTGATCCGGCGGTTCCGGTGACCACCTTTATTCCGGTGATCAACGAAGAGCGCTGTACTGCCTGCGGCAAGTGCGCGGCCATCTGCCGTTTTCGGGCCTTGACCGTGGTTGGCGGCCGGGTACTGGTTTTTCCCGAGTTGTGCCATAGCTGCGGCGGATGCCTCGAGGTTTGCCCGGAGGAGGCGATAGACCACGGTGCACGTCAGCTCGGGGTTATGGAGTCCGGCAAGAGCGGCGAAATTTTCTTCCGCCACGGCCGGCTGCGGGTGGGGGAGGCGATGTCACCCCCGCTGATCAAGCGGGTCCGCGAAGCGGAAAACCAACAGGAGACAACGATCATTGATGCTCCGCCGGGAACATCCTGTCCGGTGATTGCCGCCATGCGCGGCTGCGATTTTGTCCTGATGGTTACCGAGCCGACACCCTTTGGTCTTCATGATTTGACTCTGGCCGTCGAGGCAGTCAAACAGCTTGGCATTCCCCGGGGGCTGGTTATCAATCGTTCGGACATTGGCGATGGCCAGGTCAAAGAGTACGCCGCCCGGGAGAATCTGCCGGTGCTGATGGAGATCCCCTTTGATCGGCGAATCGCCGAGGCGTACTCCCGGGGGGATTCGATCGTCGCGGCACTGCCGGAGTACCGGGAGAAATTTCGTCAACTGTTTGCCGATATCAAACACCTGGCTGTACCGTCTGAAGGATGAAAGGGGTTGGAGATGATAAAAGAACTTGTTGTGGTCAGTGGCAAAGGTGGTACCGGAAAAACCAGTATTACTGCAGCCTTTGCTTCCCTTGCCGAAAATGCTGTCCTGTGTGACGCCGATGTCGATGCCGCCGATCTGCATCTCCTGCTCGCCCCCAGGGTGGAGACCAGCACCGATTTTCTGGGGGGAGGGGTTGCGGCAATCCGCCTCGAGGATTGCGTCGCCTGCGGCAGATGCCTGGAGCTCTGTCGATTTGGTGCGATCTCGGCAGAGTACCATGTCGATCCGATCGCCTGTGAGGGATGCGGGGTCTGTGTCGATCTTTGTCCGGAACAGGCGATTGATTTTCCAATCAAAAAATGCGGCGAATGGTACATCTCCTCCACCCGCTTCGGGCCAATGGTTCACGCCCGGTTGGGGATTGCCGAAGAGAATTCCGGCAAACTGGTAAGCCAGGTCCGGCGAGAGGCGACCAGTGTCGCCGAACAGCGGGGGCTGGAAATGATCATTACCGACGGTCCCCCGGGGATTGGCTGCCCGGTGATTGCCGCGATCAGCG
>JAZBOD010000365.1:0-3700 GCA_036350955.1 Desulforhopalus sp.
CTGGTGATGGACTCCTCGAGCTTGTTGATATTGGCAACAATCACTTCCCGGGCGTCGTCGATCCGTTTCGCTTCGGCCTGGGCAGTCTCTGGACGGGGATCGATCATCGCGTTTCGCATCGCCCGGGCGATGAGATTGACATTATCGACTATGGCATTGGCCTGCTCCACCTTCGGCATCAGATCATGGGCAAGGGTGTTGAGATTGCCGCTCAGGGCACGCACATCGATGATCGCTTTGGCGCCGACGATCATCATGAATACCAGGGTCAGGCCAAAGGCAAGCATCAGTCTCGTGGCGATTTTCATGTTTTTGAGCATTACCCGTCTCCTTTACAGTGGGTGATCACATCTCTTTGGCTTGGCCATTTTTCGTCGGGCAGGCGACAAACTCGTCCCCGCCGAAGGAACTTTCCCAAGCAACAGCGTAGCAGAAATCATGCCAGGACCACCAACCTGATGTAAAGAGATATTTATATTTATTATTAAACATTTAAAACCCCTTGGCAGCATCAAAACGCTCCTGCAGAACTGTCAACTTTTGTGGAATTGTCAACTTTTGTGAACAAATTTCGCTGGGCGAGACGACACCTTTATCGGATAAAACCAACCAGTGTAATCAGGAAAAAGGCAGGTCGTGCTTGCTGATCAGCTGGTAGAGTCTGGTCCTGGAGAGGCCGGAGATCCGGCACGCCTTGCTGACGCTGCTCTCAGCGACACGGCGGAGGTGGGTCAGATATTCCGCTTCCGATCGGTCTTTGAACAATCGCCAGGAGGGGAGCGCCTGGCCGTTCCGAGGAGGTTGTTCCAGTGGCTGGGCCAGACCGGCGCGGAGATGAAGAATCCGGAATTTTTGTGGCAGGTGGATGGAAAAGCAGGTGGGACCAAGCGCCGGGCTAGTGAACACCTGTTCCATGGTCTGGAAGAGTTCACGGATATTCCCCGGCCAGTCATAGGCCTGCAGGGTCTCGATAAAGTCAGTGCCAATCCCCTTGGTTTCAATACCGTAACGCTCACAGATCCTGGTCATAAAAAAGCCAACCAGTTCACGGAGGTCCTCAAGCCGCTCCTTTAAGGGGGGGAGAATAATACTGCAGGCCTGAAGCCGAAATAGCAGATCCTCACGGAAAGTCCCCGCAGCAACCATCGCCTGGAGATCCCGGTTGGTCGCGGCGACCAGGCGGAAATCGCTGGCATACTCTTTGACCGAACCGACCGGCCGGTATTGGTGTTCCTGCAGCAGACGGAGGAAAGTTTTCTGCATGCTGGGCGGCAGTTCCCCCACCTCATCGAGAAAGAGGGTGCCGCGATGGGCGTGCTTGACCAGGCCGTCCCGATCCCTCTCCGCACCGGTAAAGGCCCCTTTGACATGACCGAACAGGGTGCTTTCAATCAATGTCTCCGGCAGGGCGGCACAGTCGACGATAACGAAATTCGCCCCGGCTCGCCGGCTGTTCTCATGAATAGCTTTGGCAAAAAGCTCCTTGCCGGTTCCGGTTGCCCCACTGATCAACACGCTGACATCGGTGGCGGCAGCCTGGGCAACCTGATCAAGACACCTTCCCAGAGAACGGCTGCTGCCGACGATTTTGTCCCGCTTCAGGGCAACAGGGACCGCATTGACTTTTAATTTTTCCTCACGAAACTGCAGAGCCCGAGTTAAATGGAGGGCCAGTTCCCTGATCACAAAGGGCTTTTCGATATAGCTCCAGGCACCGCTGACGACCGCCTGCTCTGCTCCGTCTGCCTGCCCCTGGCCGGTGATGATGATCACCTCCGGTTCGGCCGGGGTATTTTTGAACCGGGGCAGATACTCAAGACCGTTGCCATCGGGAAGCTGCACGTCGAGGAGAACCACGTCGATGGCTTCGGCCCTGGCGCATTCGAGCCCGGCCGTCAGGGTACCCGCCAAATACGCCTCATGGCCGGCAGCCTCTACCTGCCCCTGAAGCATTTCGCTGAGCAGGAGATCATCGTCGATAATCAAGATTTTAGCCATGATCAAGAACCCTGCGGATAACCTGGGCCAGTTCCTTTTTTTTCATCGGCTTGTGAAGAAATTCCCTGACCCCAAGACGCAGAACCTTCTCCCGATCGATACTCTCGTGGTAGCCGGTAATCAGGATGATCGGCATCTTGGGATGGAGGGCGAGGATCTCCCGGGCCAGTTCGGTGCCGGTCATGTTCGGCATGGTCACATCGGAAATCACCAGGTCGACATCAGCTTTGTTCCGGCGAAAATAGCTCGCTGCTTCGAGGCTGTCGGTAAAAGGGGTTACCCGATAGCCAAGGCGTTCAAGGGAGACATAGAGCAGTTCGGTAATGAGCACCTCATCATCCACCAAAACGATCCGCTCCCGGCCACCCGGAACCGCATCGCCACTCTTGTCACTTTCCACCGACGGACTCTGGCTCTGTACTGCCGGGAAAAAGAGGCGGAAGGTGGTTCCCTGTCCTGGGGTGCTCTCTACCAGAATCGCCCCGCGATGTTTCTTGACGATCCCGTGCACCACAGAAAGACCAAGACCGGTACCGTGGTCTTTCGGTTTGGTGGTGAAAAAGGGATCGAAAATCCTCTTCTTGATCGCCTCATCCATACCGCAACCGGTGTCGCTGACGGCCAACTCGAGGTAGTCCCCGTAGGGCAACTCAGGCATCCGGTCTTCCGGCATGCCTGGCGCCAGCACAACCGGTTTGAGGCGGATGGCGATTTCGCCATACCCGTCACCAATCGCCTGCCGGGCATTGGTACAGAGATTCATGATCACCTGGTGGATCTGCCCGGCATCGGCCAAAATCACCCCGGTGTCATTTTCCACCTGCTGGCTGAGCTTAATCGTCGACGGGAGAGAGGAGCGGAGGAGCTGAAGGACTTCTTTTAAAATATACTGTATCTTAAGTGGCTTGAAAGGATCGGATGAGGTATCGTGGCGGCTGAAGGTGAGGATCTGCTTGACCAGATCGGCGGCCCGTTCGCCGGCGCCCACAATGCGGTCAAGGGCATGGAGGCTGGGATCGCCTTGGGGCAGCTGATTTTTGGCAATGTAGGCAAATCCGAGAATTGCCGAAAGAATGTTGTTGAAATCATGGGCTATTCCCCCGGCCAGGGTACCAATCGCCTCAAGTTTGATCGCCTGCTGCAGCTGTCTTTCCAGGGACTCTTCCTTACTCACATCACGCTTTACTGCGACAAATGAGGCGATTTTCGGCCCTTCAAACACCGGCGAGATCGTACAGACCTCCGGGTAGAGGGTCCCATCTTTTTTCCGGTTGACCAGATGTCCGCTCCAGGTGCGCCCGGCGAGGATTGTCTGCCACATCTGCCGGTAAAAGTCCTCATCCTGCCTGCCGCTGTTCAAAATGTTCATATTTTTGCCGAGCAACTCGGCCCGGGTATAGCCGGTCGACACGGTAAAGGCGGGATTGGCATACTCGATCAGGCCATTGGGGTTGGTGATCACCACCACTTCGGAAGCGTGCTCGATGGCGGTGGACAGCCGCCTGCTCTCCGCCTCCCTCCTCATCACCTCGGTGACATCCCGGGCGACGTGAACCAGCATGGCGAGGCAACCCTGGTCGTCATAGACCGGTGAGGCGGAAACATCGAAGGTTTTTCCCAGATGCCGGTTGACAATGTAATCCCGCTGGGTGGACCCCTGCCGGCTGGATTCCACCACCGGACAACCTTTGCAGGGTTCCCC
>JAZBOD010000366.1:0-14454 GCA_036350955.1 Desulforhopalus sp.
CGCGTCTACCAATTCCGCCACTTCGGCAACGGGCTTGAATATGCTGTCTGGGCGTTTTTTTGTCAAGACATTCTTCCCAGGCGCAAAAAAATTCTTAGTGACCCACCCTCCTCGATGAAGATTTATACAGATATTGCAGATATCAACCAGCATTTCGCCGGTGCCTGCGTCACCATCGGCAACTTTGACGGCGTACACTGCGGTCACCAGCAGCTTTTTGCCAAGGTGGTTGAAAAAGCCCGCCGCTGCGGAGGGACCGGCATTGCCATAACCTTTGACCCCCACCCGCTTCAAGTTCTTTTACCGGAAGGGATTAAACTGATTTCGACCTGTGAGCAAAAGATCGAATTGATCGCCATGGCGGGTATCGACGTCCTGGTCATAATCCCCTTTACCACAGCGTTTGCGGCGACCACTGCTGAGAGCTTTGTTGCCGACCTGCTCGTTGGCACATTGTCGGTTCAGGAACTGGTAGTTGGCTATGATTACGCCTTTGGCAAGGGCAGAAGCGGCAATATCGCCTTTCTGCGCAGACAGGGGGAGATCTTCAATTTTCCCCTGACCGTGGTTGATGCCTGCTTTATCGATGGCGAACTGGTCAGTTCAACCCGGATTCGGCAACTGGTTCGTGAGGGGAGAATGGATGCGGCGCGGCGCCTGCTTGGCCGCAACTATCAGATCCGCGGGACGGTACAGGTGGGCAGACAGCGGGGAGGGCCAGTTATCGGCTATCCCACGGCTAATCTCAAATTCAATCCGGAAGACCTCGTCCCCAAACATGGGGTATACGTCACCCAGGTGATTTGTGAAGGGCAATGTTACGGGGGGATCCTCAATATCGGCTACAACCCCACCTTTGGTGAGGAAGAACTGGTTGCCGAGACCCATATATTTGATTTTCATAAAGACATATACGGGAAACCGATCAAGGTTAACCTGATTAAATTCCTGCGTGGTGAACAGAAATTTTCCGGACCACAAGCGTTGGCAGCGCAGATTGGCCGGGATGTCCTTCTCGCCAAACAGATTCTCGCCGACCAGTCACTGCAGGCGACGCTCTCCTGTTCCGAGCCGCATGCCGGCTAAGGGGGGCAGCGCAGTGTTACCCATTTTCTTGTTGCAAGTACCCACAGGGTGTCTATAGTTATTCCGCTTTTTAAGGAGGCTTTGGCGTATTTTGCGTCGAGTATCACCGCCCTTGGGTTGTGGGCGTCAGCCCGCTTTTTGGAGGAAAGTCATGCCTGAACAGTTGCAGGAAGATCTCAGCAAAGTTACCGCTGAGTTAGAAAAAAAATGCCAGGAACATCCCCGCTCAGTGATGGCGTTCCACCATCTTGGTCTGGTCTACATGAAAGCCGGTCGCATTGCCGAAGCGATAACCGCCCTGGAACGGGCCATCGAACTGGATAGCCTGAGCAGTGAGAGCATGATTAATCTCGGGGCGATTCACTTTGGCCAGGGTGATCTTGACAAGGCTCAGGAGTTGAACGAACGTGCGCTGACCGTTCATCCGGACAGTGCCCAGGCCCACGCCAATCTCGGTCTGATCTGGCAGCAGCGTAATCAATTTGATCAGGCCATTGCCAGTTACGAAAGGGCGTTGCATCACAACCCCAAGCTGGCCAGCGCCTGGATGAATCTGACTGCGGTGCTTACCATGAAGGGTGAGGATGACCGGGCTCTGCGCGCCGCGCGCAAAGGGCTGGAACTCGAACCCGATTCGCCTCTTGGCCACAACAATCTGGCGGTGGCGCTCTATTTCAGCGGGCAGTATGCCGATGCCCGCAACCACGCTGAAAGAGCCAGGGAACTTGGCTATTCGGTCGACCCGCAGTTCCTCACCAGTCTTCAGGAAAAATTGGCTGCGGCTGAGTAGGCGCTGTCCAGGAATCAGGCGGATTAGATGCCAAAAGAACAGATCAGTGTACGGCCGTGGTGCCCGTTTTGCGGTCAGAAGGTAGGGCGGACAAGCCATGCTCCTGCCCGGAAGATGAACGAGTTTCCGGTGGGCCGTTGTCAGTGCGGAGCGGTCTATACCTGTGACCCCACCGGCCACAACGTCGGTGCGGCGATTGTCGAGACCCTGGTCTATGCCTGCGATGACAACGCGGAATTTGCCTGGGATCTGATGCCCGAAGATGATTACCTTACCGGCAGGGTGGAGGACTACGACGAGACTACCCATCAGGTGGTTGCCACCCGGAATCTTGATGGCCGGGCGGTTCGCGGCGTGCTGTATTTTGTCAGGTTGAACAGCGACGCCCGGGAGATTGCCGAGCGGATTAAAGAGCGTAAAGGAGATGGCCTCAGCCATATTGAGAGGCCAGCGGGGGGGGGGAGTGATCAGGTTCGCCTTGAGCCGATTCCCGACCCCAAACGGCAGCGGCGGAAGGCGGATAAAAAAATAGTCCGCAGCATGGTTGACGCCGACGATGTCGACGGCCTGGTCTCTCTCTGTTTTGATGACAAAAAGACCCTGCGGTTGATGCAGAGGCTGCTCTATACCGCCGATGAAGCTGCCCGCTGGCGTGTCGCCTGGCTGATCGGCCGGGTTACCTCGCGAACCTCGACCCGCGAGCCCGGACCGGTCTCGGAACTGCTCCATCGCCTTTTCGAAGCCTGTGCCGATTCCGCCGCCACCCCGTGGGGAATGATTGAAACCATTGGTTACGTGGTTTCCCTGCGTTCTGATATCTTCGGCGCGTTCACCCGCCATCTGTTGCGCTATATCGGTGAACCGTCCACCTGCAGCCAGACCTTCTGGGCCCTGGCGGAAATTGCCAGGGTTCGGCCGGATCTGGTTCGTGACACCCCTTTTTACAACCTTTTTCACTTTTTGGAACACCCGGAAGCACAGATCCGGGGACAGGTGGTCAGGTTGATGGGGCGCCTCAAAGCCAGTGAGGTGCAGAGCCGTCTGCAGGCCCTGGCAGGTGATCAGGAATCATTTGTCTACTGTGATGCAGGACGGCTGGTCAGGGCAACGGTGGCCGAGGCGGCAACCATTGCCCTCGACGAGATTACCGCACCTTAATATACTCCATGTGTTACATGTTTAGAGTGAACTTGGCGAATATACCAATCCCGTTGGTTGGGATGACAAGGAGAAAAACAAGATGAGCAACCCGATACAGCCGCTGGAAGGAATAAAAACGGTACCGGCAGCAGCGGCGAAATCTGTCGACCCCGTCGACAAAGAGTACGAAGAGGGGAAAAAGGCCCTCGAGAAGGGCGAATTTGGCCCGGCGGCAGTCGCCCTGCATAACGCACTGGTTGGGTATACCGAAAAGCAGAACAGTTCCGGGATTGCCAATGCCAGCAATCAGCTCGGCCATCTCTGTCTTTCCCGGGAGGATTATGCCGGAGCCTTGAACCACTACCGGCGGGCTCTGACGATCTGCGAGGAGGCTCATGACCAGATGAGCGTCCTTGCCCTGTTCGGCAAAATGGTTGAGGTGTATAAGGGCCTTGGCGATTATCCGGCAGCGATCAATCTCTGCCTCAATATGCTTGATATCTATTATGAAAATAACGACCCTCAGGGGAGTGTGAAGATCCTTGAGGAGATGGCGGCCATCTACCAGAAAGATGGTGAACCGGCAAAAGCTGCCGACGCCTACCGGACGATCAGTTCGATCCACCGCAATTTCCGCCACGACACGACCGCCGCCAAATACCTTGAAAAGGCTGAGAAACTGGCAGGTGTCGTTTGAATGGCCGGGGATGACTGGAGAACGGAAAATGTTCACCGGAATAATTGAGGGGACTGGTACCGTCACCGCGAAAAAACCGGCCGGCGGCGGGATGAAACTCGAAATAGCCGCGGGTTTTGCTATCACCGATCCGAGCGAGGGGGAATCGATTGCCGTGGATGGGGTATGCCTCACCGCCTACGCTATCCATGGCCGGTCCTTTTGCGCCGATGTCTCCCCGGAAACTCTGCAGCGCACCAAACTGGGTGGGCTTGGCGGAGGGGCAAAGGTCAATCTTGAGCGGGCGCTGCGGCTCTCCGACCGGCTTGGCGGCCATATCGTCTCCGGCCATATCGACTGCATGGCCAGGGTCATTGGCCGGCGGGAACTTGGTGATTATACTCTGTTCAGTTTCTCCCTGCCGGCAAGATGGGACCGCTACCTGGTTGAGAAAGGGTCGGTGGCCATCGATGGGGTGAGCCTGACCGTCAACAGTTGCGGTGATGGTCAATTTGCCGTATCGATTATTCCCATAACTCTCGCGACAACCTGCCTGGGAGATTTGCGCACCGGCAGTTGGGTGAATATTGAGCTTGACATTGTTGGAAAATATATAGAAAAGTTGCTTTCCCCGCACCTGCCGGAGGAGAGCTCGGAATCTGCCGCGAAAGCCCCGGGAATCAGCAGCGGCTTCCTGGCTAAGCACGGCTTCCTCTGATTTTCGGGCAGGTGGTGAAGATCCTTTTTCTGGAGTATACCAGGTAACAATTATGGCAGTCAGTTCAATTGAAGCGGTCATTGAGGACATCAAAGCCGGCCGGATGGTCATCCTGGTCGATGATGAAGATCGGGAGAACGAGGGAGACCTCTATATTGCTGCGGAAAAGGTTGACGCTGCGGCAATTAACTTCATGGCAAGGTACGGCAGGGGACTGATCTGCCTGACCCTTTCCGGCGAGTTAACCGATCGGCTGGGGCTGCCGATGATGGTGAGCAATAATACCTCCCCCTACGGCACCGGGTTTACCGTCAGTATCGAGGCACGAACCGGGGTATCCACCGGAATCTCGGCCGCTGACCGGGCGAGAACCATCCAGGCGGCGGTGGCACCCGATGCCAAACCGGCCGATCTGGTCAGCCCCGGTCACATTTTTCCTCTCCGTGCCCGCGATGGTGGCGTCCTGGTCCGGGCCGGCCAGACCGAAGGCTCCGTCGATCTCTCCCGCCTGGCCGGATTGATTCCAGCCGGCGTAATCTGCGAGATCATGAACGACGATGGGACCATGGCCCGCCTGGCCGATCTTGAAGAGTTTGCCGCCAAACACCACCTGAAAATCGCCACCATCGCCGATCTGGTTGCCTACCGGCTCCGCCAGGATACCCTGGTTAAACGGGAAGCGGAAGCGCGGATGCCCACCGAACATGCCGGGGAGTTTACCGTGGTGGTTTATTCCAATTCAGTAGATCGGCTCGAGCATGTTGCCCTGGTCAAAGGGGACATCAGCACGGTCGACCGGGTTCTGGTTCGGGTCCATTCCGAGTGCCTTACCGGCGATCTTTTCGGCTCTTCTCGCTGTGACTGCGGTCTGCAACTGCGGGCAGCGATGCAGATGATTGACCAGGAAGGCGCCGGAATCATTCTCTATATGCGCCAGGAAGGCCGAGGTATCGGCCTGATCAACAAACTGAAGGCCTATTGCCTCCAGGACGAGGAAGGGGTTGATACGGTCGAGGCCAACCACCGGCTTGGGTTCAAGAGTGACCTGCGGGACTACGGCATTGGTGCGCAGATTCTCCGCGATCTGGGGGTCAGTAAAATGGCAATTCTCACCAACAATCCCAAGAAAATCGTTGGTCTTGAAGGCTATGGCATCGAGGTTGTAGAGCGTTTTCCACTGGAAATGGCAGCCGGCAAAGAGAACAAAAACTACCTGATGTGCAAGCGTGACCGGATGGGTCACCTGATTGCCGTCGATGAAGAATAACTACTGGTCCGGATCGACCAACGCAAACGGGGTACAGGCATGGCCAATTATTTTGAAGGAAATCTCAAGGCGGACGGGAAGCGCTTTGCCATCGTGGTGGCGCGGTTTAACTCCTTTTTAAGCGAAAAACTGCTTGAGGGGGCACTGGACAGCCTCAACCGTTCCGGCGCAACCGCCGGTGATATTGATGTAGTAAGGGTTCCCGGGGCCTTTGAAATTCCGCTCTTGGCCAAAAAGCTTGCCGCATCCCAGAAGTACCATGCGGTGATTGTCCTCGGGGCGGTGATCCGTGGCGCCACTCCGCACTTTGACGTGGTGGTCAACGAAGTCTCCAAAGGGAGTGCTCAGGCAAGTCTTGAGACCGGTGTTCCGGTACTTTTCGGGGTGCTTACCACCGAGACCATTGAACAGGCAATTGAGCGGAGCGGTACCAAGGCCGGGAACAAGGGCGCCGAGGTGGCTGTTGCCGCCATTGAGATGGCCAACCTTCTTGAGTTGCTCAATTGAGATGATGCTCTTGACCGCTGGGCCATCTCTGGAAGGTGGTGGGGATGAAGCCGGGAAAAGGCTCCGCTGTTGCCTCGTCTTCCGCCCAATTGAGCGTGCTGCACGGGAGCAACAATGACCATCGGAATCCGGCGGAGTTCCCGGGAGGCCGCCCTCCAGTTTCTGTTTCAGGAAGATTTTACCCTGGCTGCCGGCGAGCATTACGGATATGATCTCGAGGAGCGATTTGAGCTGTTTTGTGCACTGTTTCAGGTGCAGAGCAAGGCTCGGGGGTATGCCCTGGTGCTGCTTCGGGGAATCGCCGATCAGATCGACCGGGTTGATCAGTTGATTGGCGCCGCGGCGACCAACTGGCGGCTGTCACGGATAGCGGCCACCGACCGCAACCTGCTGCGCATTGCCGTCTGGGAGATGCTCGAGAACCCTGAAGTCCCCCCCCAGGTGGCGATCAACGAAGCGGTGGAACTGGCCAAGCGCTTTGGTGGCGATGACTCACCAAAATTTATCAACGGGGTGCTGGACGCCATCCGCGTGCAGCTTATACCGTCCTGAGTTCCGCGAGGTTTCTCGGCCTCGTCTTTTCGTCAGCCCTGCCGGGATTCCCCGGCGAGGCAGATCTTTCACAGCTGGTAAAGGAGTAGTTCCGGCAGCATGGCACGACAACCGGACACCCGCAGGCCCGGATTTGGGCAGGAACTTCTTGCCGTTCTCGGAATTTTTTTGAGTATCTTCCTCTATCTGAGCCTGATCTCTCATGTCCGTCAACCCGAGGGCAACTGGTGTGGCGAGACCGGCACCCTGATTGCTCAGGTACTTTTTGGCTTTACCGGCTGGGGCGCCTATCTGATCCCTACCCTGGTGCTGCTCTCTTCACTGCTCTTTTTCGGCGCTGGAATGTCTTTTCAGCGTCTGCCTCAGGTGACCGCCGGATTGACCGGGGCGATCATCTCCTTTTGTGGTCTTCTGTCTGCCCTCTCGATAAAAGATCCGCAGTTATTTGATAGCGGCGGCTTTCTTGGCAAGACCGCCTTCACCCTGCTTTCCGCCATGGTAGGTCAGGTCGGCACAGTGCTGGTCCTGGTCCTGGTTTTTGTGGTTTCCCTGATGCTCTCGACCCAGTTCTCTCCCTACCAGTTGCTGATCTGGCTCTGGCGCTGGCTGGCCAGCCTGCCCCGGCGCTGGCCTCGAGGTGAGCAGCCGATAATTGAACCCGAGCAGACTGCCGGCCGACGGAGACGGACGGCCATCGAAATTGACAAACCGGAACGGGGCGGCGCGGAAAAGCCACAGCTGCAGAGTACCCCGGTACCGCTGCTCAGGGAACCGGCTCTGGTCGGCAAGGGAGGGGGAGGGGAGGAGGAGTTTGCCGCCAGACCTCTCGCCAGAGGCGACTGGAAACTGCCGCCACTGGTCCTGCTCGATAAAGGGATTCAGCAGGATAAGCCGATAGATAAGGAAAGCTACTTCAAAACCTCAAAGCAGCTTGAGCAAAAACTGAAAAACTTCGGGGTTTCCGGGAAGGTGGTGGGGATCTCCCCTGGTCCGGTGGTGACCACCTATGAATATGCCCCGGCCCCGGGGGTGAAAATCAATAAAATCGTTGGTCTCGCCGATGATCTCGCCCTGGGGCTCAAGGCACAATCGGTACGGGTGGTCGGTTCGGTCCCCGGCAAGGCTGCATTGGGTATAGAAATACCTAATGAAATAAGAAAGATTGTCCACATACGTGAACTGCTTGGTACCGAAAAATACCGGGCCAACTCCCATAAGCTGACCATAGCTCTGGGGCTGGATGTCGTCGGCAATCTGGCCATGGCCAACCTGGCGAAGATGCCCCATCTGCTCATAGCCGGGGCGACCGGGGCCGGCAAGAGCGTCGGCATCAATACGATCATTGCCTCGATCCTTTACAATGCTACCCCGGAGGAAGTTCGTTTCCTGATGGTCGATCCGAAGCGGATCGAACTCTCCGGCTACGAGGGGATACCCCACCTCCTCCACCCCGTGGTGGTTGACCCGAAACTCGCCTCCAGGGCTCTCAACTGGGCGGTACGGGAAATGGAGCGTCGCTACCGGCGGTTGGAAGAGGCCCGGGTGAAGAGTTTTGACTCCTACAATGAGAGCTGTCCGGAAAAGCTTCCCTATATCGTTGTAATAGTCGACGAACTTGCCGATCTGATGATGGTCGCCTCCAAAGATGTTGAGGCAGCCATCGCCCGCCTCGCCCAGATGGCCAGGGCAGCCGGTATCCATTTGATTCTGGCCACCCAGCGGCCGTCGGTTGATGTACTCACCGGGTTGATCAAGGCCAATTTTCCTACCCGGATCTCCTTTAAGGTTTCGTCAAAGATCGACTCCCGGACCATTCTCGACGCCTCCGGGGCGGAACATCTTCTCGGAGCCGGGGACATGCTCCTCCTCGCTCCCGGGACCGCCAGTCTGCAGCGGATCCATGGGGCGTACATCTCCGAGAAGGAGACCGCCGATATCGTTAATTTTTGGAAAAAACAGGGTGGCTCAGCCTACGATGAGTCGGTTCTCCAGGAGATGGAAAAAGAGGATTCGGTGCTCGGGGACGAGGGTGAAGACGAATTTGACGAACGCTATGACGAGGCGGTAGCTCTGGTTTTGGAGGCTGGCCATGCTTCGATCTCCATGGTCCAGCGACGGTTGCGGGTCGGCTATAACCGAGCGGCACGGATGATTGAAAAAATGGAAAGAGAAGGTGTCGTCGGGCCGGCAGATGGAGCCAGGCCACGTGAGGTAATTGTGCGCAATGATTAGCCTGTGTTGCACAGTCGGCAAGATGGAATTCTCTTGACAATTATCAGGTAACCATATAAAAGATAGCCTTAAGAAAAAATGAGCGGTCATTCAGCAACGGTGGTTTCCGGTCGTGGCGTGAGAATCGAATACGGCCGAAGTAATACTCAATTGCTCCGGTAGTTAAAATACCCGGGTGGTAGAGAGTTTTTTTGTTGGAATTGTTACAAGCTGGCCCTGTCTGGTTCAGGGTCGCAACGGTTAATACAAAACTGAGGAGGTAGTTGAATGCCAAGTTATGTAGATCCTTCCAAGTGTGATGGCTGCAAAGGCGGTGACAAAACTGCATGCATGTACATCTGCCCCAACGATCTGATGGTTTTGAACGTTGAGGAAATGAAGGCGTACAATCAGGAGCCGGATGCGTGCTGGGAGTGCTACTCCTGTGTGAAGATTTGTCCCCAGGGGGCAATTTTTGTTCGCGGCTACGATGACTTCGTGCCGATGGGCGGCCAGGTTCACCCGATGCGTTCCTCTGACTCGATCATGTGGACCGTCAAGTTCCGCAACGGCAACATGAAGCGCTTCAAGTTCCCGATCCGTACTACCGCCGAGGGTGCAGCCAATGCCTACGCCGGTCAGCGCGGTGCCAGCCTCGACGACGAATGTCTGCTCCTCGAGTCGAATCTTCCTACCCCTAAGTGATGGGACCAATAAAAAATTTCAATCATATACGATTAAGGAGATTTGAATATGGCATTACCAAATAAACCCAAAGGTGAGCTGAAAGCTGTAGTGAATCCTGAGGTTGTCGAAAAAGAAGTCGATGTGCTGATTATCGGCGGTGGCATGGCCGCCTGCGGTGCCGCCTTTGAGGTCAAGAAATGGGCCCCGGAAGGGATGAAAATCCTCCTGGTGGACAAGGCCTCTCTGGAGCGTTCCGGTGCGGTTGCCCAGGGCCTTTCGGCGATCAACACCTATATCGGCGAAAACCCGATCGAAAGCTATGTCAAGATGGTCCGTAACGACCTGATGGGCGTAGTTCGTGAAGACCTCATTTATGATTGCGGCCGTCACGTCGATGAGTCGGTCAAGCTGTTCGAAGAGTGGGGTCTGCCGATCTGGAAAAAGGACAAGGACGGCGAAAACCTCGACGGCGCCAAGCCTGCCCCGACCCTGCGCGAAGGTGGTACCCCGGTTCGTACCGGTAAATGGCAGATCATGATCAACGGTGAGTCCTACAAGTGCATCGTTGCCGAGCCTGCTGCCACCGCCCTTGGCGCCGAGAATATCCTTGAGAGGGTATTCATCGTCAAGCTGTTCCTCGACAAGAACAAACCGAACCAGATCGCCGGTGCCGCCGGGTTCTCCACCCGTGAGAACAAAGTGTACGTCATCAAGTGCAAGACCGCTGTTGTCGCCTGCGGTGGTGCGGTAAACATCTTCCGTCCGCGGTCAACCGGCGAAGGCAAAGGCCGTGCCTGGTACCCGGTGTGGAACGCCGGTTCGACCTACACCATGTGTGCTCAGGTTGGTGCCACCCTGACCATGATGGAAAATCGCTTTACCCCGGCACGTTTCAAAGACGGTTACGGCCCGGTTGGCGCCTGGTTCCTGCTCTTCAAAGCCAAAGTTTCCAACGGCCTTGGCGAGTTCTATGCCAACAGCGATGCGGTCAAGGAAGAACTCGAGAAGTTCATGCCCTACGGTGCTTCTCCGGTCACCCCGACCTGTCTGCGCAACCATCTGATGATCAACGAGCTTCGTGCTGGTCGTGGCCCGATCTACATGGCCACCGATGTTGCCCTCAACGCCTTCCTTGAAGACCGTAAGGCTGCTGGGATGGACGATAAGAGCCTGAAGAAGTTCTGGAAGCATCTGGAGTCTGAGGCCTGGGAAGATTTCCTTGACATGTCCGTCGGCCAGGCCGGCCTGTGGGCTGGGATGAACGTGGAGCCGGAGAAGGTAGGTTCTGAGATCATGCCGACCGAACCGTACATGCTCGGATCCCATTCCGGGTGCTGCGGTATCTGGACCTCCGGTCCGGACGAAGCCTGGGTACCCGATGTACAGAACGAATCCCGAGCCCATAAGTACAAGTGGGGCTACAACCGGATGACCACGGTTGACGGCCTGTTCACCGCCGGTGACGGTGTCGGCGCCTCCGGCCACAAGTTCTCCTCCGGTTCCCATGCCGAAGGGCGGATCTGTGCCAAGCAGATGGTCAAATTTGTCCGTGACAACCCAGACTTCAAACCTGAACTGGCCCAGTCTGCGCAGGAGATCGCTGATGAGATCTATGCCCCGGTCAAGCGCTACCATGAGTTCGTCGGCCAGTCCACCGCCGCCGATGTCAACCCCAACTACTGCAAACCGGCCGGCTTGATGATGCGGCTGATGAAAGCCACCGACGAGTATGGCGGTGGTGTTGCTACCTACTACATGACCTCCGGCAAGCTGCTCAACATCTGCCTCGACCTGCTCCAAATGCTGCGGGAAGATGCCGAGAAGATGGCTGCCGGTGACCTCCATGAGCTTCTCCGCTGCTGGGAAAACTACCACCGCATCTGGTGTGTCGAATCCCACATCCGGCACATCGAGTTCCGTAAGGAATCCCGCTACCCGGGCTTCTACTACCGGTCCGATTTCCCGACCTGTGACGACGAGAACTGGAAGGTCTTTGTCAACTCCACCTTCAATCCTGCCACCCAGGAGTGGAAGTGTGAGAAGGTTGAGTGCATCAACATTTTCCCGACGGATCCTTGGCTCTAAACCGTCAAATAATGTTGGCTGATTGAAGGAAAAGAATCTCCAGGAGTGAAAGCTCCTGGAGATTTTTTCGTATGGTGGATTTTAGCCTATGGTGATAAGCACTCTTGCAACTCTTATCGACATACGCTAAAACCTACTCCTCGGGGTGTTTCCTCCCTGTCTCCATGTGGGTATTCTCGTAAGCTGCGTGGCCCGTGGCCGGATTCCGGATTGTCAAAGGCATGGATATGCCGATTATTTAATATTTTAAGGTAACTATGGAGGTTGAGTATGACTGACGAGCAAAGCACCTCTGGTGCGGTATTGGTCGTAGGCGGAGGCATCAGTGGCTTGACTGCCGCGCTGGAAACCGCCGAGGTCGGCAACGATGTATTTCTGGTGGAAAAAGGTCCAAGTTTTGGGGGGCGGGTTGCCCAGTTGAATCAGTATTTCCCGAAACTGTGCCCACCGAGCTGTGGCCTGGAGATCAATTTCCGCCGGATCCGGGACAACCGCCGCATCCGCACCTATACCATGACTACGGTAAAAGCGGTGAACGGTACTCCGGGCAACTATGAAGTGACTCTGGAAACCACTCCCCGCTACGTCAACAGCAACTGCACCGCCTGTGGCGATTGTGCTGCTGCCTGTCCGGATGAGTTTGCCAGTGAGTTCAACTTTGGGATGAACACCTGCAAGGCGGCGTATCTTCCCCACGAAATGGCCTTTCCCCGTCGTTACGTGATCAACAAGGCTGCCCTGAGCAGTGCCGGCGCCCAGGCTGTCAAAGATGCCTGCAAGTATGATGCGGTAGACCTCGAGATGAAGGCCGAGACCTTCACCGTTAATGTCTCCTCAATCATCTGGGCGACCGGTTGGGTGCCTTATGATCCGGCCAAAATCGAAAATCTCAAATTTGGGCAATCACCGTCGATCATCACCAATATGATGCTGGAGAGGATGGCCGCGCCCAATGGACCTACCGGCGGGAAGATTGAGCGACCCGGTGACGGCAAGGCCATCGAGTCGGTGGCTTTCGTCCAGTGTGCCGGCTCCCGGGATGAGAACCATCTTGAATACTGCTCACATATCTGCTGCATGGCCACCTTCAAGCAGATGAGTTATATCCGAGAGCAGTATCCCGAGGCGAAGATCTACGTTTTCTACATCGATCTGCGTACCCCTGGAAAATACGAGAAATTCCGCGAAACCAGAATGGCTGACGCCAAGGCCACCTTTATCAAAGGCAAGGTCGCTGATATGACCATTGAGGCCGATGGCGGAGTAACGGTGATTGCCGAGAATGCCCTGACAGCTGAAAAAATCAGCCAGAAAGTTGATATGGCGGTTCTGGCCACCGGCATGCAGCCATCGCTCGGCCTGCAGGGCGCACCGGTGTCCCTGAACATGGACCCCAGTGGTTTTGTCATCTCCGATTACAGTAAAGCCATGATCTCCGCGGGTTGTGCTAAAAAGGCCGCAGATGTCGTTACCTGTACCCAATCATCTACTGCAGCTGCCTTAAAGGCAATTCAGTTTTCCAGGAGGTAAGAATCAATGGATAAGAAATACTGCGCCTATATTTGTGCTGGTTGTGGCATTGGTGACGCGCTTGATATGGAGGCCCTCAGCGAGGTGGTCAGCGGCGAGATGTCCATGGAGTGCAAGACCCACGACTGCCTTTGTGGCAAGGAGGGTCGTGCCTTTATCGAGGCTGATGTCGCCGGTGGCGTGAACACTGTGGTGATTGGCGCCTGTTCGCCGCGGGTGATGACCCGTGAATTTGATTTTGGTAACGGGACAATCACCGTTCGCGCCAACCTCCGCGAGCAGGTGGTGTGGGCCGAGGTAAAACCGGCCGAAGGTGAGGAAGCCAGTAGCGAAGCAGCAGAGTTTCTACAGGAAACCGCCAGTGATTACCTGCGGATGGCCTGTACCCGGGCAAAAAAGACCGCTCCGGCAGAGCCCTACCAACTCGAGGTGATCAACAAAACCATCCTGGTCATGGGTGGCGGGCTGGCCGGATTGACTGCAGCCAAGGAAGCGGCGGCGGCCGGCTATAACGTCATCCTCGTGGAAAAGGACGATAAACTTGGCGGCAAGGCGCTCGGTTGGCGGAAAAGCTTTCCGACCAAATCACCCTGGCAGGATCTTGAAGAGAACCCGATTGGCGCCCTGATCGCTGAAGTCGAAGCTGACAGCCGGATTAGCGTGAAAACCTCCTGCGAGGTGGCCCGAATCTCCGGCGCTCCCGGTGATTTCGGAGTCTCCCTCAAAGCGACCGGCAGCACATCGGAGTGGGATGCCCCGGCCAAGGTTACTGTTGAGGACGCGGAAAAGATCGAAAAAGGGGAGATGACCGACCCCAATACCGGCCTGAAAAAATATACCGAACTCAACCCGGAGGCGGTGAAAGTTGGCGCTGTTGTTCTTGCCACTGGCTGGACTCCAGCCGATGTCAGCCAGTTTGCCCACCTTGGTTATGGCACGGTGAAAAATGTCGTTACCAATGCCGAGTTCGAGAAATTGGCCAAAGCGGGCAAGGTGCCGGCAAACGTCGCGTTCATCCAGAGCCCCGGCGGAAAGGACAACGACCAGGATTTCCCCTACTGTAATTCGGTTACCTCGATGGTCGCCTTAAAGCAGGCACAGTATGTCTGCGAGGACAATGCCGACGGCAAAGCCTACGTCGTGTATCAGCATATGCGTACCCCAGGGCACATGGAGCTCTTTTACAAGAGTGTCCAAAACAACAA
>JAZBOD010000367.1:0-9884 GCA_036350955.1 Desulforhopalus sp.
ATTGGCGATAAACTCGCCGATGAGTTCCTCATTAAACCCGACATTATGCACAGTGGCCATCATTCCGGGCATGGAGATCGCCCCACCGCTGCGCACCGAAAGGAGTAGGGGGAACTCCGGTGAACCAAAAGTCAGCCCGGTCATCTCTTCAATCTCGGTCAGGGCTTTGCGGACCCGGGCCATAAACTCCTCGCGGGTTTTCGGATAATCAAAAACAATATCCCGGCAACGGAATATTTCCGTGGTGATCACAAAAGCCGGAGGGACCCGTTTGCCGTCGGCGGTTAGGGTAGCAAGATTGAATCCCTTGTTGCCGAGATGGATCAGGTTGTTGGTGTATGGGTTGGGGCGGTGGAGAAGCGACAGTGCCCTTTCCGGGTTATAGGTCATCAGCAGATCAAGTCGGGCCTGGTCAAGGAGATCCTTCTGGCTCTCCAGGGTCTGCAGAATGCGGAGGATAAAATTGTCGAGATGCTGCAGGCCAAAGGTCGAGGCGATCAACTCCCGGAGAAAGACTTCAGAGAGTCTCTGGATAGTGGTCGCCATCTCCTGCTCATCATAGAGGCCGGCATACTTTTCAAGGATGTTTTCCCGGGTGATCTGCGGGATGATAATCGACAGATTGTTCTGGTGAATATTGGTGTAAAAGGCGTAAATGATATCTTTGACCCCTTCCGACATTCCCCGAAGGATATCAAGATACTGGGTATAGGAGAACCGCCTTACCTTAAGAGAATTTTCCAGCAATGCCAGGTGGGTGGAGAGTTTTCGGGAGGTTATCCCATCTACCGCCAGGGCCCGCATATAGATTTTGATACAGCGGACAATGCCGTAGAAGGTCGCCTGGGTAATAATTGCCAGATTGACGCTCTCCGGAAGTTTTTCCAGGTAGAGATTGGCAAGGTTTTCCAGACGAAAGGTTAAACTGAGCGCATCAAATTTCCGTTCTCGGTATCTCCCGTATACCGAGGGGATATCCACGGCGATGTGGCGTTTATAATAGATATCTTCCTGTGCCGGGAAGGTCTCTTTGGAAAGGATGATCTCCTTGAGCCCTTCCAGGGCGCCGAGCAGGGCCTCCACCCCATGTTCGGTGTCGGCATCGGCCAGATCGGTGAGCAGGTGCTCCATTTCCGGAAAACCGTCGTTGACCGCCTGGGAGATTTCGGCATGGAGCTGTTGAAAACCAAGTTTGTACTTCTTGTACAACAGCTTGTACATCTGGATCAGCAGTTCGCAGCGGCGCAGTTCGCTGGCACTGATATCCTCCTGGCCGGCAAAGAAAACCGCGAGTTTCTCCTGATCCAGACCGACAATATCCTGAACCCGGGCTATCTCCATCTCCCGCCAGAGGCGTTCGCTGAGCAGATACTGATCATCGATAAACTCGCCGGTTGACCTCAGCTGCTTGTATATCTCTTCAGGAACATAGGGCGCCACCACCGTGGTTTCCCGGGTTTTCCAAAACAGGAAAATTGCCTGAATAAAATCGACAATGAGGTTGGAGCTCTCGACGTGACCCTGTTTGCGGAGAAAATGAATCAGCAGATCCTTGCGGCGGTGGATTTCATCAAGTTCGGTAGAGACATCGCGGAGTTCCCCTTCTGACCCGATTTCATTAAAAAAAACCGGCATCAGTTTGGTAAACTGTTTTGCCAGGTTATAAATCGGCTCTATGGGATGGTTGAGCAAGTTTGTGATATCGCGCTGAAAAAGATCGGTATCTTTGACACAGGTCCCGGAAAGCTTGATATGGATGATCAGTGCCGAGAAGAGGGTCGAACACCACTTCGGCTCGCGCATGATCAGGTGCAGCCAGACGCGAATGTTGGCAAGATGGGCCGGATTGGCCAGGGGCTGCCAGTTTTCGTCGACACCGACCACGCTGGCATGCTGAAAGCCAAAGCGGACAACCCCCCAGAGAAAGGCCTCAACCATTCTGCTGTTGCCACGGTCAAATACCTCGCCGCCAAGGACCTGAATACACTGCAGGGATGTGTGCGGGTACTGCTTGACGTTGGCTTTGAGCAGGGCAAAGGTGGTCAGCAGAAACTCCTCGATCTCTTCAAAACTCTGCTGCCTGATAAGCTGAACCAGGCTGCGGTTGATCTCCCGGAGGGTCTCCTCATGGATCAGTTGGAGCCCCTTGGTATCCATGATCTTGAAGAGGAATAACAGCTTACGGTTTTCCCGAAAGTGGTGCAGCGAGAGCCCACCGCTCTGTTCCAACTGGGAGAAAGCCTCCTCCGCAGCACCCAGTTTGTTCGGCATCTCCCGGTAGTACTTGACCGTGGCAATATGGTCGGGCATCGCCAGCATCATTTCCAGAGAGGCCCGGGGGGCGTTGCGCAGGTCCATGGCCAGCAGGTTTTCGAGGTGCTGGTGCTGCATCCCATGGGAAATGGCTTGAAAAAGCTGAGAAGAGTGAAAATCGGCGGCCGGGATGGAACAGCGGTCAAGAAACCAGGTGAGTGGGTCGTCTTCTTCAAGCCAGTACTCGTAGCAGCGCTTGAGTGCGGTCTGCACCAGTTCCGCCAGGGGGCGATAGTCAAAATCCTCAACCCCACCTGCGGCAATATTGACAACCTGCTGGCCAAGCTTGCTTATCTGGTGCTGCCCCTGAACCAGGCATATGAAAACCGGACGATTGATCCCGTCAAGATCGACCAGGCGCAAGAAGACCCGGTTCAACTCCTGGGCAAAGCGGTCAAGGTCGGCAGGGCTGAAACCGGCAATCATCCGGTCGAGCCAGACCATCTTCGCCCCAACAGCCTGATTGAGCAGACCGGGGTCACGTTGACAGTCGTGAAAGGCCTCCATGAACAACCGGGAAAACAGACTGAAAGCCTTCGGCCCAAGAGGGTGAATACGGTAGTGATTGCAGTTTTTCAGGGCAAAACTGCGCAACCCGGGGAGAACCAGTTTCCAGTTACGGAAAGGGTGGCAGATCTCGTAGAGCAGTTTTTCCAGGGTCGAATGAAGACCTTGGTATTTTTCAACAACCTCCAGCAAAACCAGGAGATCGGGGTCAATTACCACCACCCCTGCGGTTTCCAGCAGGTTGGCCTTCAGTGCGTCGGACTCGATGGTCTGCACTTCGCTGTTTTTTTGCATTTCAACCCCAAGATTGCCCATTGCCGGCGGCGACCACCCTGCCCTGCCGTCCAGCCTGCCCTTGCAGTATAATGAATAACTCCTTAAGCTGGCAAGAAATAAAAAACAGCGGCGCCGGAGAGCTTCTCCCGCGCCGCTGGATGAACAGTGAGTCGGCCGTGGCGATGATTCAGATAGCCTTATGGGCCTCCATATGGAGAATCAGGTCAAGCATCCGGTTGGAATAGCCCCACTCGTTATCGTACCAACTCATCACCTTGACCGTTGAACCGAGGACTTTGGTCGACTGGCCATCAATGATCGAGGAGCGCGGGTCACCCTGATAATCGATCGAAACCAGGGGCAGGTCGGAATAGCCGAGGTAGCGGTTGGCCGCCTGTTTCAGCGCCTGATTGACCTCATCAACTGTGGTATCCCTCTCCACCTCCATAACTGCATCAACCAGCGATACGGTAGGTGTCGGTACCCGTACCGCCAGACCGTCGAACCGCCCCTTGAGTTCCGGAATCACCAGGGACACCGCGGCAGCCGCCCCTGTCTTGGTGGGGATCATCGACAGCGCTGCTGCCCGGGCCCGCCGCAGGTCCGAATGGGGAAAATCGAGCAGTCGCTGATCACCGGTATAGGCGTGAACCGTGGTCATCAATCCCCTTTTGATACCAAAATTATCGAGAATAACCTTGGCAAAGGGTGCCAGACAGTTGGTTGTGCAGGAGGCATTGGAGACAACGTGGTGAATGGTGCCGTCGTACTCGTCCTCGTTAACCCCCATCACAAAGGTTTTAATATTTCCTTTGGCGGGAGCCGAGATCACCACTTTGCTGGCTCCGGCATCAATATGCGCCTGGGCCGAATCTCCATCAACAAAAATCCCAGTACATTCTGCAACATAGTCGACACCCAGCTCACCCCAGGGGATCTCCGCCGGATTGCGGTGGCTGGAAACCAGGATCTGCCGCCCGTCAACCACCACCCCCTGCTCGTTGCTCTCCACGGTTTTGTCAAAAACCCCCATCACCGAGTCGTACTTGAGCAGATGGGCAAGAACAGCGTTGTTGGTGAGGTCGTTGATTGCCACCACTTCGATCTCGGCAAAAGCGGCATCCCGACTGAGTGCTCTGAAAATATTCCGGCCGATCCTGCCAAAACCATTAATGCCAATTCTCACTGTCATATCTCTCTCCTTCGAATGCTGTCATTTCCACCCGCGGTACTGACCGTCCGAGACCGCGGCGCAATGTATTACCGTGAACAGTCTCTACTCTGTCGCACAGACCTGCGCATGCCAGGCCCGACGATAGAGGTCGAGATACCTCTGCATCACTTTATTCCAGGTATATTTGCTGAAAATCTCCTTTATCGCCTGGCGCTGGATCCGCCGCACTTCTGGCTTATTGTCGTAAAGTGCCATGGCCCGGACCAGTGCCGCCTGCAAATCAGCTGCACTGTCGCCGCTGTAGGCGATACCAGTGGTGCCGTCAATGACCTTGACCAGCCCACCAACATGGCGTACCACGGGAATCGTCCCATAAAGTTGGGCAATAAAATCTGTCAAACCGCACGGTTCATACCTGGAAGGAATAACAAAAAAATCTCCTGCAGCAAATATCTTCCCCGCCAATTCGGAGTGAAAACCCCGGAGAAAACAGATACGGCCGGCAAAGGGCTGGTCTTCGCTCAAATGAATTAATCGGCTCTCCAGCACACCGGATCCTGATCCCAGCACCAGCAGTCGTGCCTCGGCAAATTCCCTGAGCACAAGCGCCATCGCCTCCATGAGGATATCAACCCCCTTCTGTTCGCTCAATCTGCCGATAAACGTGAACAACGGCCCCTTCGTCATTCCGCTGAACCGGCCAAAACGCTCTACCCCGTCCACCGGCCCCTGCCCCGTGGACAACAGTTCGACCAGGGCCTGTTGGCGATATCGCTTACCGATCAACGCATCCGCATGACTGCCCGGGTCAAAACGCAGGAGGAGACTTTCCTCATCACTTGCCGGTGAAAAGAGTCGCGGGTCGATACCATTGGTCACCCCTTCCAGGACCACACCGCGGCGCAGCAGCTCATGGCCAAGCCAGCCGGTCAGGCGATCATTGTCCGTCTCCTGCAACTCCCGGGCATAATTTTCACTGACGGTACTGAGCAGAGCGTATTGCCCAGCAACCAGCAAAGGATCAAATTTGTGGTCCAGCTGGTTGTTGTCCACCACCTGGCTGGGCAGTTCGGTAATCGCCTTGGCGTAAGGGAGATCGGCAATTTCCTGGTGGTAACCGTGGCCGGCGTTGTGGATGGTAACCAGACAGGCGCTGCGCCGAAAATAGGTGCGGTAACCGCTATTTTCTCGGATCATCGCCGCCAGCACCGCAGTATGACCATCATGGCAATGGATGATATCAGGGGATTGAGCGAGGGCAATAATCAACTCCATCGCCGCTTTCTGCAGCAGCAGGTTCATCGCGAAGTAATCGTGATGTCCCATTGACCGGTGCTGCCACCAGACCCGCCGTTCATCCGCCTCACTGTAGGTATAAACGTCTGATTTCTGCCTGAAACGCTCAGCCTCGACCAGGTAAATATCTACCCGGTTGATCCGCCGGTGGAAAAAGCTTATCTCCTCTCGAATCGGCTTATCCGGCTGATGCATATCTATCTGAAGGCGCAGGTTTCGCCCGGCGCAGGCCGGATCGGCCAGAGCTATAAAACCCCAGTCGGTGCAGTCGATAAAACCATAGCGGGGCAGAACCACCTGAACCACGCGGCCATTCCAGGTGGCCAGGGCTTCGGCGAGTTGGCAGACCACATCCTTTACCCCACCGGCGCCAGCAATATCCCCATATTCCCGGCTGAGCATCCAGATGTTTTTCATCACTTTTCTCGGTTGGGTCGTCGCCACTCTCACCTCTGGTAAAGCCTCTGCTGCAGCTGGCAAAGAGCCGAAACTGCCTGTGCTCGACAGGTGCTACTGCTGCTTTGCGGATAAATACAGTATAGTATAAGGAAAAGGTCTGATGTCAAGCAATCATCCGGGCCGCTCTCCTGCTGACCACCGGCAGCGGCTGAGGAGGCAACCCTGGCGGTCATTGACGGGTAGTAAAATACTCTTTATACTATGCACCTTAGAGGGGGCTCGTGAAGCATCCAGCCACGGAATCCTCTCCCTGTGGTGATAAATCATGGGCCTCGGCTCAACGGCTCAGCGGGCCCTTTTTAGGCGATGGCTACCCCCCTGGAGGAGTATGGAGAGCGGAACATTCACTATTGCAAGCAAAGCCCTGCGTGAACTGGTGAACATCACCCCGACAATTGAAGATACCCTGGCTGCACTCCAGTCAGGTTCTGGAGTTCTCTATCTTTTCAACCCCCACACCACCGCCGGATTGACCATCAACGAAGGTGCCGATCCTGATGTCAGTCGCGATATCATCAAGGGCCTGGAGCAGATTGTCCCGCTGCACCTCCATTACCGGCACCTCGAAGGAAACTCTCCTGCCCACATCATGGCGCTGCTGACCGGCAGCTCACTGACCATTCCATTCTTTGACAACAGACTGCAGCTCGGCACCTGGCAGAAAATTTTCTTCTGCGAATTCGATGGCCCACGCACCCGTTCGGTTTCCTGGATGACCCTGTACGACTCCGTCAAGGCCCCTGACCAGCCACGGGGCGAGGAAAAACCATGAAACCAGATCCTGGGCAGATCTGTTTTGGCCTCTCGCTGGATCTCGACCGCAGCTCAATGGCCACCTTTTTGCAATTGTGCGGTGCGCGTGATTTTGCTGAGATCTTTGCCGGTCGCCTTACCGAAGCCGAAATTCTCGGCCTGGCCGACCATGTCATGGGACTGGTGCGCCAACATCTGAGTGAGGATGAATACCACCGGATTTTCCTCAAAGACCGGCGGGACGATCCGCAGCGCACCGATCAGCCGGAAGGGGACGGCACCAGCAATGACCTCTCCAGGTGATCGTCGCACCTCCCCGGGAAAACGGCAGGCACAGGTCGAGACCGAAAAGGCGGGGGATATCAACTCTGGAGAAGCCCCGCTCCGCCTGCACAAGTTCCTGGCCCACAGTGGGCTCTGCTCCCGGAGACGCGCCGAAGAGTACATTGCCGCCGGCCGGGTACGGGTTGACGGGGTAGTAGTGACCACTCCAGGCAGCCAGGTGGACCCTGCCGGACAAACGGTCACCTGCGACGGCAGGCTGATAAACCTGGTGGAGCAGAAGCTCTATTTTCTACTCAACAAACCACCCGGCTACGTCACCACCGCCCACGACCCTCAGGGGAGACCGACCGTCGTCTCCCTGCTCAAGGATGTTGCCGCACGACTCTTTCCGGTCGGGCGCCTCGACCTTGATACCGAGGGGGCTCTGCTGCTCACCAATGACGGGGCACTGGCCCAGAAAATTCAACATCCCAGCCATGGGGTCAACAAAACCTACCAAGCGCTGGTCGACGGATACCCGACCGCCAAATCGGTCAAAAGACTGGCTGATGGGATCCTTCTCGAGGGGAAGATGACCTCACCGGCCAAGCTACGTCCGGTTGCCCGACAGGGGCGGAATACCTTGATGGAGATAACCATCCATGAAGGAAGAAAACGGCAGGTCAAAAATATGTTCAGGGAAATCGGTCACCCGGTTGTTCATCTGCGGCGTACCGCATACGGCAAACTGACCGTCAGTGGTCTCGGCAGTGGGCAATACAGACAACTTAACTCAGCAGATTTAAAAAAAATATTTTTATAGAATTTTCTTTACAAACCAAAAAATAGCTGATTAAATCTCAATAGTTAGGGGTTCAATTCCATCCCAGTTCGCCCCATTAACCCACTAACATTCTGATTGTACTAGGTTTTTCTGGCAAAGCGTCCACGCCTGGCTGCTTTGCAGGAGGTTTTACGCTGTATTATCGCGAAAATGCGAGCCCAGTTCGGACACTAATTTTCTTTCCGGAGACAGGAGTGACGTATGAATAAGTCAGAGCTCATCGAGGCATTGGCCCAGGACATTAATGTCCCCCATCGTGAGGCAGCAGCGATCACCAACACCGTAATCGAAACCATGACCGAGGCCCTGGCAAAGGGCGAGAGTATCGAGATACGTGGGTTTGGCAGCTTTGTCATCAAAAAATACGATTCATACGAAGGACGAAACCCGAAGACCGGCAAGAAAATCCAAGTCAAACCGAAAAAATTACCTTTTTTTAAAGTAGGTAAGGATTTACGGGAAAAGGTGAATACCAAGAAGTAGCTCCAGCCACTCCTTTTGGCCGCTTCGTTGGCAAAACCCGCCCGGGTACGCTCGCGCCCGGGCGGCAGTTTTGTGGGCCGCTACCCGAGATCTTCCCCCACAACAACCCCGCCAACCAGGTCATACACCTGAGTTTCGCTAATCCGTACCTGAACAATCTCCCCGGCGGAAGCGATACCCTCATTGATGTAGACGCAGCCATCGACCTCTGGGGCCTGAAACCTGGTCCTGCCGATGAGCAACAGTTCAGTTTCCGGACATACCCCCTCCACCAGAACCTCCACAGTACGGCCAAGGTACTCTTCCTGCCGGTGTGCGGAAATTTCGGCCTGCACCTCCAGGAGGTGATCACGCCGCCGAATGCCCTCCGCCTCGGGGACCTGCTCGGTAAAATTCGCCGAGGGTGCACCCTCTTCGTTGGAATAGGCGAAGACGCCAACATGGTGGAGGCGGTGTCGGTGCATAAAATCCGCCACTTGCAGAAAATCCTCTTCCTGCTCTCCGGGAAAACCTACCAGAAAAGTTGTGCGCAAGGCGGCCTCCGGTATTCTCTGCTGAATAGCAGCAAGCAGCCTCTCCAGATCAGCTGGTCCATAGTGCCGGTTCATCGCCCGCAGTATCCGCTCACTGACGTGCTGCATGGGGATATCGAGATAGGGAAGCAGCCGGGGATTGGCAGCGATGAGCGCAAGCAGTTGGTCATCGACACCTTTGGGGTGAAGATAGAGCAGACGAATCCAGGGAATGGCTGTCTGGTCAAGCAGGGCAAGGAGCAGGCGGACAAGATGAACTCCGCCGCCAAGGTCATGGCCATAGGCGGTACTGTCCTGGGCAATTAAGGAGAGTTCCTTGACCCCCTGGGATTCAAGGATTTGTGCCTCTCGCACCAGATCGTCGATCGGCCGGCTGCGCAGTGGTCCACGGATCATGGGAATCATGCAGTATGAACAGCGATTATTGCAGCCTTCAGTGATTTTCAACCATGCCCGAAAGGGAGGTGTGGTCATGACCCGTGGCGTAGCACTGCTCATCAGAAATCGCTCGGGGAGAACCAGCCGATGGCCAAATTCCCCGCGACTCAGTTGCTTTACCAAGCCGGCAAGGTCAGCTGCACCCTCGCTCCCGATAAAGAGGTCCACTTCAGGGAGTTCGCTGAGCAGCTGTTCCCGGTAACGCTGAACCAGACAGCCGGTGACGATAATTTTCTTGGCAGGAGACCTTTTCTTTTCCTCAACCAGGGTGAGGATCTCCTCCACCGCCTCTTCAACCGCCGGCTGGATAAACCCACAGGTATTGATCACCAGAACGTCGGCCTGCTCGGGGCTGTCAACAACCACTTCTCCGGAGGCCAAAAGTGAGCCGAGCATCACTTCCGAATCAACCAGATTTTTGGCGCAGCCAAGACTAATCAGATGAAATGAGGCCATCAACCCTCCTTGAGAGTACCGACCACCGCAAGCATAGCGGAGAGCACTGCCGATTTTTTTTCATGGAAGAGAGGGGAGTGGAACCCGG
>JAZBOD010000368.1:0-5395 GCA_036350955.1 Desulforhopalus sp.
CAGGCTTCTGGTCTGGCACCTTCCGGAGAGGCACTATTTTGGCTGTTTTCCGTAAACCACCTCGGGGTCAAAGAGTCTCTCGCCCTCACTGATCAATTGCTCCCCCTGCAAGACCCGATAAAAGCAGGAGCGGTGACCGGTATGGCAGGCGGCGCCACCCAGCTGTTCAACCTGGTAGACCACGGTGTCTTCGTCGCAGTCGACAAGAATGCGGTGGACGAGCTGCAGGTGGCCGGAACTTTCCCCTTTGAGCCACAGGGTGTTTCTCGACCGGCTCCAGTAATGGGCTTTTCCGGTCTGCAGGGTCATTTGCCACGCCTGCCGATTGATAAAGGCAAGCATCAGCACTTCTTTGGTCAGGTAGTCCTGGACAATGGCCGGCAGGAGGCCGTCGGCCGATTTGGCAAAGTTGAGCTCCACCATAATTGCTCTTGGTAAGGATTTTTACAGGACAGAACCGGCGCCCGAGGCACCCGGTAAAGGCGGTTGAACGGTTGACAAAACAGATGGTCCCTTGACAAAAAGGTCAAGACTAGACAGTATTTGTCCCTTTGTCAAGGAGCAGTCACGGCACAGCCACGGGGGGCATGGTCCAACCGCCTTTTTTGATCAGCTTGCAATACACCGTGCATCCCCTATAATACACCACCTCCATCTGACCGGCGCCGCAGTTGGAGGTAAGGCCAGCTAGGCTGGTATTTATCGTAGGGTGCGTCATACGCACCACATTTGACCAACACCCCAAGGAGAAGCAGAAATGACCGCAACCAACCCCAGCGTCTGCCTGATTATCACCGGCAAACTTGATAATGGAGAGGTTTTTTACACCGTCACCGAAAAGGAGCCGCTCTGGGTAACCCTCGGCAACAAACAATTGCCACCAAGCCTCGAGCAGGCGGTGGTCACCCTCAAACCCGGCGAAAGCTGTAAGGTTCGCGTCCCTCCCGAGGAGGGGTACGGCTATCGTCTCAAGGAACTGGTCCAGACCATTGACAACCCGCAACTGGTGGAAAGCCTCAAACCGAAACCGGGAATGATCCTCTCCCTCAAGGTAACCCGTGACGGCGTTGAGCAAAATGTCCCGGCAACGGTGCTGGAAGTCAACGGCTCGGAGGTCAGTGTCGATTACAACCATCCCCTGGCCGGACACCACCTCAACTACGAGGTACGGGTCGTCGAGGTCGGCAATGCTCAGAGCCACTGATCTCCTGCCCTCAGACTGACCGCTGCGCCGCGGACTTTTTTCGTCGCAGCGGTCAACTTTTTTCCCAAAGCACTGCTCCTGCCAAGAGTTTTTCAACAATCACCCTGTACATATCATTCTGTCTGTGGATAATCATATACAGACAACCGCATCACCTTTAACCTGCAGGGGAGTGTTTTATGGAAATTGAAGACGACGAAATATTGCAAGGATTTATTGAAGAGTCGCTGGAACACCTCGCCGATATTGAAAACGACCTGCTGGCCATCGAAGAGGGAGGGGCGCAGATTGACGAAGATCTGGTTAACAAGGTCTTCAGGGCCGCCCATTCAATCAAGGGTGGCGCTGGTTTCATGGGACTGACCAGGATTCAGGAGCTATCCCATGCGGCGGAAAATGTGCTGGGGATGATCCGGGCCAAGAAACTTATCCCGACACCGGAGATCGTCAACGTTCTGCTGATTGCCGCCGACCAGTTGCAGAACATGATCGAAGATGTCCAGAACAGTAACGAAGTGGATATCACCTCCCACCTCATTCCGCTCAATGCCATTGCCGACGGCACTTTCAGCCAGCCACCGGCAGAGGCGCCCCCCCAGCCGGCAAGCAGCCAGGCAAAAGCCGCCGAGAAGACGCCTCAAGTCAGCGAAGTTGCCCCGCCAGCGGATCCGCCACCACTACCAGAACCAATACTTCAACCGGATCCGGTTGTCGCCGAAGAGCCGGTTGTCGCCGAATCGGCCACAGAGATCAACGACATCGAACCGACCGGCCACTATGAAAACAGCGATGACGACTCCGCTTATCCTGAAGAAGAGAACAACGACGAGATTGCCCCGCCACCCGGCGATATCACCGTGAAGGCCAAACAGGGAACTCAGGCCAAAGGGGAAACATCCCTGCGGGTCCATGTCAGCCTGCTTGACTCGCTGATGAACCTGGCCGGGGAACTGGTGCTCAGCCGAAATCAGCTGCTCCAGACCATCGGCTCCGACAACCTCCGCAACGCCGAGGCGGTCGGCCAGAGGATTGATCTGATCACTTCCGAACTGCAGGAAGCGATCATGCTTACCCGGATGCAGCCGATCGGTAACGTCTTTAATAAATTCCCCCGGGTGGTCCGGGATCTCTCGAAAAAACTCAGAAAATCGATCGACCTGACCATCGTCGGCAAAGACGTCGAACTTGACAAGACGATCATCGAAGCGATCAACGATCCCCTCACCCACCTGGTGCGCAATTCGGTCGATCACGGCATCGAACTGCCGGAACAGCGAAAAAAGGTCGGCAAAACCGAGCGCGGCCTGGTGATCCTCAAAGCCTACCACGAAGCCGGTCAGGTGGTCATCGAAATCAGTGACGACGGCAAGGGCCTCGACGGAGAAGCTCTGGCGGCCAGTGCCGTACAGAAGGGGTTGATCACCGCCGAACAGGCCCAGGTGATGTCGGACAAAGAGAAAGTCAACATCATCTTTCTCCCCGGTTTCTCTACCGCCAAGGAGGTTACCGATGTCTCCGGCCGCGGGGTCGGCATGGATGTGGTGAAAACCAACCTCGACCAGCTCGGTGGCAATGTCGATATCATTTCGGAAAAAGGTGCCGGGACAACGATCTCCATCAAACTCCCCCTGACCCTGGCGATTATTCCCTGTCAGATTATCGAAACCGGTGGCGAACGTTATGCCATCCCCCAGGTCAACCTCGAGGAGCTGCTGCGTATTCCCGCCAATCAGGTCAAGGAACGGGTCGAACGGGTCGGCGATGCTGAGGTGGTTCGCCTCCGGGGCACCCTGCTGCCTCTGATCCGCCTCTCCGACGTGATCGGTATTGAGCGAACCTACTACGACCACCAGGAAGACCAGATCAAACCCGACCGCCGGGAGCTGATTTCCGACCGCCGGGGCAAAGAGTCTCCGCTTCTCCGGAGGGAAGACGAACCGGCAAAGAAAGCCTCGAAAAACCGTAACGAATATCCCCGCTCGGTCATCGACCGCCGTTATTCAGCGTCAAGCGCACTGAATATCGTGGTCGTCTCCACCGGTTCGATGAAGTACGGGCTGATCGTCGACCGCCTCCAGGATTCCGAAGAGATCGTCATCAAACCGCTTGGCCGCCACCTCCAACAGTGTAAAGGTTATGCCGGGGCAACCATCATGGGCGACGGCAGAATCGCCTTGATCCTCGACGTCAGCAACCTGGCGCGGATGGCCCAGCTCACCTCGATCGACCGCTCCGACCGGGCCGCGGAGGTCGCCAAGGCAGCCGAGGAGGCCCTCAAGGCCAAACTCGACCGGCAATCGCTGCTGATTTTCAAAAATTCCGAAACCGAGCACTTTGCCGTTCCGCTTAACCAGGTAGAGCGTATTGAAAAAATCAAGCGCAGCGACATTGAAGACCTCGGCGGGAAACGGGTGATGAAATACCGCGGCGGCAGCCTGAGCCTGATCTGTGTTGATGATCTCGCCATGGTTCAGCCCCTCGCCGACCACGAAAACCTCCTGGTCATCGTCTTCAATATTGCCAAAAGAGCCGTTGGCCTGCTGGCCACCGGACCAATCGACGCCCTCGAAGTCTCGGCGGAAATTGATGACACCACCCTCAGTCAACCGGGAATCATGGGCTCAATCATCATCGACAACCAAACCACGATGCTGGTCAACGTCTTTGAAATGGTCCAGTCACTCTTCCCCAACTGGTTCATTGAACAGGAAAAATTTGTTGTCGAAGAGATCGAAGAGGGAGAGCCGCCGAACATCCTCATTGCCGAGGATTCAAAATTTTTCCGCAACCAGGTCAAAGGGTATATGACCGAGGTCGGCTACAACGTTATCGAGGCTGAAGACGGCGTCGAAGCCTGGGATAAACTCGAGGAGTTCGGCGATACCATCAGCCTGCTCGTCACCGATATCGAGATGCCCAACATGAACGGGTTCGAACTCACCCAGCGGATCCGCCGGGAGAGCCGCTATTCCCAACTGCCGATTATCGCCCTGACAACCCTTGCCTCCGCCGAAGATGTCGCCAAAGGCCAGGCGGTGGGGGTCAATGAGTACCATATCAAACTCGACAAAGAGCGGTTGATGGTCTCGGTTCACGACTATATCAAACGGCGGCACTGATGGCAGCTGTGGCGGCAAGGGGAGAAAGCCTCTGCCGCTTCTCAATCCAGCACCAACCGATGGAAAAGATATGACAGACAATAGCGCAGCTGGAAAAAACCGAACAATTGTTGAGCTGGCCACCTTCTACGTTGGCGATGCCCTGTGCGGCATGGACATTCTCAATATCCAGGAAATCAACAAACTGATGCAGATGACCAAAGTGCCCCAGGCCCCGGATTATGTCCTGGGAATCCTCAATCTGCGCGGGCAGATCGTCACCATAATCGATCTTGGCCGCAAACTGGGTCTCGGTGAAACCGACATTTCCCAGGATCCCCGCAATATCATTGTCAACTCGGCGGGCGGCCATGTCGGCCTCCTGGTCAGGAAAATCAGCGACGTGGTCACCGCTGACATGAGTAAAAGAGAAGCGGCCCCGGCCAACATGCGCGGCATTCAGGGCGAATTTTTCAAAGGGGTGTTTAAAACCGAAAACACCCTCATCGGCATTCTCAATGTGGAAAAAGTTCTCAGTCTTGAGGAGTAGATAGCTCGATGATCCTCAACAAAAAACTCCGGGTGATGGTGGTCGATGACACGATAGTCTACCGCAAGGCGGTCTCGGATATCATCGGCGAGATTCCCGGCGTTGAATTGGCAGGAGTAGCCCACAACGGCAAAATTGCTGTGGCCAAATTGAAAACGCTTAAGCCTGATATCCTCACCCTGGATATCGAAATGCCGGAAATGAACGGCATTGAGGTCCTTGCTGAACTCCAGAAAAATCACCCCGGTATCGGCGCAATCATGCTGTCAACCTTGACCGCCGAGGGAAGCGACATGACCATGCGCGCCCTTGAACTCGGCGCCTTTGATTTTATTCTCAAACCACAGAGCAAAAACCAGCAGGAGGGAAAACAGGAGATCAAGGCTGCCCTTGCGCCGATCCTCCAGGCCTTCGCCCGGTCAAAAAACGGCTCCGGGCTGATTGCCGGCAAAGGCCGCTTACCCGCCGCCGCGCCCCTGGCCAGGCGAATACCCCCGCTCCCCCTTACTCCCGGTGCCGCCAACCGGACGACGGTCGGCAGAA
>JAZBOD010000369.1:0-2855 GCA_036350955.1 Desulforhopalus sp.
CCTCGGCATCACCCTGCCCTACGAACTCTGTTACACCAATATCCTCACCATCCTCGAGCTGGCCGGCCTCCCGTTCCGCAGCAAGGAACGAAACGAAAATCACCCTCTGCTCCTCGGCGGCGGGGCTGGTTCTTTCAACCCCGAACCGGTGGCCGACTTCTTTGACGCCATTCTTCTCGGCGATGGTGAGGAGGCGATAGGCGAAATCGCCGCAGCGGTTGCCGCCAACCGTAGCGCAGGGGGGAAAAAATCGGCCCTGCTCCAGCACCTGGCCGAGATTCCCGGGATGTACATTCCGGCACATTTTCCTCCTTGCCGGGCCAGCAGCGATCCTCCCACAGCGCAAAAGAGCATGGGACATCCCAGCGTACGCCGGAGAATTATCTCTGACCTCGACGACATAGAGCACCTGAAAAGACCGCTGGTACCCAATGCCAGGATAATCCACGACCGACTGGCCATTGAGATCGCCAGAGGGTGTACCAGAGGGTGCCGGTTCTGTCAGGCGGGCATTACCTACCGTCCGGTGCGGGAGAGGAGTCCGGGGAAAATCCTCGATATTGCCGCCGAGGCGATCGACCATTCGGGTTTTGAAGAACTTGCCCTGCTCTCCCTTTCCACCGGCGACTACTCCTGTCTTGAGGAGACCCTGCCAACCCTGATGGACCACCATGGGGGAGACTATGTCTCAGTGGCCATGCCGTCAATGCGGGTGGGAACGCTGACCCCGACGATTATGGAGCAGGTTCGCCGGGTCCGCAAAAGCGGTTTCACCCTCGCCCCGGAAGCTGGCAGCGAACGACTCCGCCGGGTGATCAACAAAGGGATCAGTGAAGAGGATCTGCTCACCACCTGCGAGCAGGCCTTCGCCCTGGGCTGGCGGGTGATCAAACTCTACTTTATGATCGGCCTGCCAACCGAGACCGAAGAGGACATCGAAGCAATCGCCGAGCTGGTGCAGAAAGTGCTGGCCACCCGGGGAAGCGGCACAGCCAGAGGTACTCGACAGGTCAATATCAGCGTAGGCACCTTTGTCCCGAAACCGCACACCCCTTTCCAGTGGGACCGACAGATATCCTTTGCCGAGAGCAGCCAATTACTCCGCCGATTGCGGCAGATCGTCCCCCGTAAAGGGTGCGAGCTGAAATATCACAGCCCGGCGACCAGCTTTCTCGAGGGGGTCTTTTCCCGGGGCGACAGAGAACTCGCCCGTTTGATCGAAACCGCGTGGCACAGCGGCGCCCGGCTGGATGGCTGGGATGAGCATTTTAATCTGGCCCTCTGGCAGCAGGCTGCCCAAGAGTGCAAAATAGACCTCGACGCCTATCTCAGGAAACGGGAGTTCAGCGAAGCGCTTCCCTGGGAGCACCTCGAGACCGGAGTTGACCGCGGTTTTTTGCTGGAAGAGCGGCGGAAGGCAGAGAGGGAAGCCTACACCCCTGACTGCCGGTTTCACCAATGTCAGGGTTGTGGACTCTGTGATTTCGACACCTTGCAACCGGTAGTCCACAACCGCCAAAGGTTCGCTAAAGAAGGACCAGCTGTTCCGAAAATGGCGCAACCGGTCAAAGCTGTGCCAGAGGACGCTGATAGCCATTTCAGATATTTGGTCGAGTACAGCCGTACCGGCAGCATCTGCCACCTCGGTCACCTGGAAATTCTCCAGGTCGTGTTCCGCAGCCTGCGCCGGGCCGGGATACCGACCAATTTCAGTCAGGGCTTCAACCCGTCACCGAAGATCTCCTTCAGCCCGGCCCTGGCTTCGGGTACTGAGAGCCTGGTGGAATATTTTATCATGGATCTCAAAGCCCCGCTCACCGACCCTCAGGAAACGCTCCACCGGCTCAACAACTGCCTGATAGCCGGACTGGAAGTTCGAGCAATTTCCCCCCACAATGGCCATATCCCCCAGAAAATTTCCACCAGGTACCAGCTTACTCTGCCAAGGGCTGTCAATGCCGATGAAAGACTCCGTCTCGCAACATTTATCCATGCCACTGAGTTTTTCGTCACCCGGAAGCGAAAAGGACGGGTGCGGGAGATCGACATCCGCCCGCTGATTACCTCGATCTCAATCATAGCCGACGATACCGTAGACCTTGAGATGGTCACCGCCGCTGCCGAAGCCGGGGCGAAACCAATTGAGGCGGTAACGGCGATTCTCGGTCTCGACCGCGACACCACAATGGCAACCAGAATTCTCAAAACCGCCTGGGCTGCTGTCGAATAGTTATGGATCGACTTCGCTTACCCCTGACGGTTCGCCACAGCCCATTGCCACCAGACTATCCGAGAGCAAAATGCCGGATAAGACGGCACAGGCGATGGGCCACGCTCGCCTTGCTCTGTATTTTCTCTCTGTTATGGAACACATTTGCCGTTGCCAAAGAATCCCTGGAAAGGCTAGTCATTGACTCTGTGGTCAATGGTGGCTTTGCTGTTGCCGGCAAGGACGGTCCACGCCATCGGGAAAACGAACTGTTTATCCCGGCATCTGCGGTCAAAATCCTCACCAGCCTGGTCGCCTTGGAGCGGCTTGGCGAAAATTTTCGTTTCCAGACCGAATTCTTTGTCGACCACCGCGACCACCTCTACATTCGCGGAAGTGGTGATCCCGGCCTGACCTCGGAAGTGGTCCGCGGCATAGCCGACACCCTCTTTGCCAAAGGCCTCCGAAAAGTCCGTGCCATGGTTTTTGACACCTCAGCCTACGCCGGAGTCTACCTTCCCCCGGGTGCTGGTCTTTCGACCAACCCCTACGATGCGCCAAACGGTCCTCTGGCGGTCAATTTCAACACCCTGCCGGTGATGATTGCCGATAATCGGATCGTCAGTTCAGGGGAGGTCCAGACTCC